>NZ_KV811041.1:25084-34335 GCF_001812965.1 Actinomyces sp. HMSC075C01 | reverse complement strand
ACTTCAATAGGCTCCAGCTACCACACCCTCAAACGCGAAGAGCCCCTTTACATTCGAGTCAAAACTGCATCTCCACAACCGCTCCCTGAATGATATTCACCACTCTCGCCTTTTTGATCGGAGCAGGCCGCTCCATCCTCAGCCCGATGGGCAACTCTTGGGAAGTAGTATTGATCCTGATATCGCGCGCAAAATGAGGGGGATTGCGGAATCTCGGCAGCGTCGATCATCCGATCGCTGACCTCGTCCGCGACTGAAACTCACCGGCTACAGCGCCGCGTGGGTCAGTGCGATGCGGTGGAGCTCGGGCAGGTACTTGCGGGCGTCGCGGAAGTCGGCGGTGACGTACTCCGGTGGGATCGGTTGGGGCTGATGGACACGCTTGTGGAGGGCGTCGTATCCGAGTGAGGTGTCCCACGGCCTCTCAATGAGGGCGACGAAGGCCATGAACGGCAGCCACGTGAGAACCGTCAGCGCCGTCGTCGAGGCCGGGGCGATGAGGCTGGCGGCCAGGAATCCCGCGACCGCGGGGCAGGTCACGGCGATGAACGTCAGCAGCAGGCCGTGAGGATCCCTCGAGCGCCAGGCCCGCATGATGAGTCGGTGGGCCGAGGCGTCAATGAGCTCGCGAATCGCCACCGCCACCAGGGAGAACAAGCACGCCCTGCCGAGTCCCAGCCCGGCACGGGTCAGCGCCGACCAGACCAGCACGATGACCGTCAGACCGAATAAGCCGGGCAGTCCGAGGACCAGGCGGCCCACGACCATCGCGGAGACGGGCGTGACAGGCCTCCAATGATGACGCCCTGAGCCTCCCGACCCTGTGCTGCCCTCGTTCATGACGTCCCCTCGGTGTGATCGCGAATTCAACCGCGTAGGCCATTCTACAAAGGTCCGCGGACAGTGGCCTGCGCTCACGGCCGCGCTCGGTGCTGGAGCCGGGGCGGACGACGGCGCCGGACAGCCCGCTGCGCAGCCCCGTGGGTGTTTGCCGAGGTGGGCCCCGCCACCCTTATCCCGGTTTCGTCGTCGTGATTGAAGATCGTGCGTATTCTGTGCCCGTGAGTCCGGACCATCAGCATGCCAGCGGCGAGATCGACATCGCCTCGCTTCATGCTCAGGACTCCACCGGCCTACTGGATCGCATCGACCGCGCCGTCGTCTGGGACATTCCCCTGACGACGCCGTTTCGCGGCATCACCCGCCGCGACGGCGTCCTGCTCCACGGCCCCGGGGGCTGGGGCGAGGTCGCGCCCTTCTGGGACTACGGGTTGGAGGCCAGCGCCCCCTGGCTCGCCTCCGGGCTGAGCCAGGCCCTGGGGAACTCTCTCCTTCCCCGCTACCGGGAGACCATCTCCGTCAACGTGACCGTCCCCGAGGTCGGCGCCCAGGAGGCCGCTGAGCTGGTGCGGGCCTCCGGAGCCAGGACCGCCAAGGTCAAGGTCAGCGGCAGCAGCTCCAAGCGCTCGGCGGACCTGGAGCGCCTCGAGGCGGTCCGCTCGGCCCTGGGGCGCTCCGGGAAGGTGCGCATCGACGTCAACGGCGTCTGGGACCTGGATACCGCCCGTGAGAACCTGCCCCTCATGGACCGGGCCGCCGGAGGACTGGAGTACGCCGAACAGCCCTGCGCCACCGTCTACGACCTGGCCGACCTGCGCCGCGCCGTCGACGTGCCCATCGCCGCCGACGAGTCGATCCGGCTGTCGGCCAACCCCCTGGAGATCGTCCACCGGCGCGCCGCCGACGTCGCCATCCTCAAGGTGGCCCCGCTGGGCGGGGTGCACCGGGCCATGGACATGGCCGAGCGCCTCGGACTGCCCACGGTCGTCTCCTCCGCCCTAGACACCTCCGTGGGCATCATGGCCGGCGCCACCCTCGCCTTCAGCCTGCCCTCCCTCAACCACGCCTGCGGCCTGGGGACCACGTACCTGCTGACCCAGGACGTCGCCGACCCCAGCGTCCGTCCCAGCAACGGGACCCTGCGTCTGGACGCCGCTGCCCCCGTCTCCGAACGTCTCCTGGATGAGGTCAAGGCGGGCCCCTACCTCACCAAGCACTGGCAGACGCGGCTGCTGCACCTGGCCGGCGCCCTGCACGCCCGCCGCCAGCGCGAGGCTCGCGACCCGAGCCGGGCCGTGGCCGGGCTGCCGCTGTAGCCCGCCCCAACCGCGCGGTGGGCTCACTGGGCTGTCCCTACTGTGATCAATCGCAGCCCGGCGCAGGCGGGCCGCTCTCGTATCCTCGCCCCTGTGACCGACTCCCCGCAGCTCCCGCCCGCCATGGCCGACGCGCGCAGCCTCGTGGCGGCCCTCCTAGCCGAGGGCGTGCGCGAGGTCGTCCTGTGCCCGGGATCGCGCAGCGCCCCGCTGGCGGACGCCCTGGCCGATGCCGCCGACGCCGGACGCATGCGTCTGCGTGTCGTCCTGGATGAGCGCAGCGCCGGTTTCATCGCCCTGGGGGCCGCCCGCGCCCACGCCCTGAGCGGGCACAGCCGCTGCGCCGCCGTCGTGACCACCTCGGGCACGGCAGTCTCCAACCTTCACCCGGCCGTCAGTGAGGCCGACGCCGCCGGCATCCCCCTGCTCGTCATCAGCGCCGACCGGCCCCACGAGCTGGTTAGCACCGGCGCCAGCCAGACCACCGAGCAGACCGGGCTCTTCGCCCCGGCCCTGCGCCTGGGCGTGGACCTGCCCGCTGACCTGCCCGCCGACCTCGGGGGCAGTGCGGCCGATGCCGCCATCGCCGGGCAGGTGCGCCGCGCCGTCGTCGCGGCCAACGGGGCCCTCAGCCGGGATCCCGGCCCGGCCCAGATCAACGCCCGCTTCCGCCCGCCCCTGACAGTGGAAGGCACAGTGGAAGGCACAGGGGAGGGCGCAGTCCCCTCCGCCCCGGCGCCGCCCGCCCCGCCGTCGGCCACCGTTGCCCGGGCAGCGGTGCCGGCCTGCGCCCCAGCGGCCGGTGCTGGCCAGCAGGTCGGCTGCGGTTCCTCCACGCAGGGGCGGGGGCTCGTCGTCGCCGGAGACACCGCCCACCCGGCCGTCGGCGCCCTGGCCAGGTCTCTGGCCGAGCACCTCAACTGGCCACTCCTGGCCGAACCCACCTCCCACGCCCGCAGCGGCCCCCAGGCCCTGAGCCGCTACGCCGAGCTGCTGGGCACCCCCGCGGGCCGCGCGCTCGCGGAGCAGGCCGACCACCTCCTCGTCCTGGGCCACCCCAGCCTCAGCCGCTCCGTCACCGCGCTCCTGGGGCGCGAGAACCTCGATATCACCGTCCTGACCGAGCGCGCCCGGTGGACCGATGTCTCCGGGCGAGCTCGACGGGTCGTCCCCATTGACGGCCCCGATCACGAGTCCGACGACGACGCCCTTCGCTCGGCCCGGCTCGCAACCCGGCTCGGCCTGGAGAGGGCCGACGCCTCCTGGGTCGACTCCTGGCGCCGGGCGGCGTCGGATCTTCCCGAACCGGACTGTTCCAGCAGCGCCGACGCCGTGGCCCGGGCTGTGTGGGAGGCGAGCCAGGCCCCCGGCGCCCCCACCCTCCTGCTGGGCTCGTCCATGACAGTGCGGCGCCTGGACCGACTCGCCCAGCCCGGCGCCACCGCCCCGAAGGCGGTTGCGAACCGCGGCCTGGCGGGAATCGACGGCACCATTGCCACCGGAGTCGGACTGTGGATGGCCTCGGGCGGACCGGTTCGCGCCGTGATGGGTGACCTCGCCTTCCTCCACGACGCCATGTCCTTGAACCGGGGCGTGCATGAGGAGGAGGCCGACCTGCAGGTGATCGTCGTCGACGACGGCGGGGGCGCGATCTTCTCCCACCTCGAGTACGCCCACACCACCCCACCTGCCCGGTTCGAACGGATCTTCACCACCCCCCAGCGTGCGGATATCGCCGCACTGGCCGCAGCCCTGGGGGCCCGGGTCCACGTCCCCGATGACGTCGCGGCCCTCCGCAGGATCCTGGCCGAGCCGGTCGACGGTATGAGTGTCGTCATCTGGGAGACCACGAGGCACGATCCTCACACCGTGACAACATGAACGACGATAGAGATAGACGGCAGCCGGCGGGAGAGGACCCGCGCCAGTGGACCCGGCTCACCCCGAAGCCCACTGCAGGACTCTCAGCCCGCTGCGATACAACGGTTACACGATCCACAGCGCAGCCTCAGGGAATCATCGGAAACGGTACAGAGCCCTGGTGTTGTCTACCCGTGGATCTGAGAGGGCGAGATGCCCGAGGAGGAGCACAGATGAGCGGATACGACGAGACGAACCCGGAGGCATACCGGCCCACTGAGCCCGGAGCGGTGGCAGACGGCGGGCACTCCGGTGTCGACTCCTGGTCCGCCAGCGGCCAGGCCGACCCGGCAACGGCGGTCTCCAGCGGCGAGGGCCCGACTGCGGCCGACAACCACGGGGGCTACGAGGATCTCTCCCAGGCCTACGCCGCCGACGCCTCCGACTCCGAGCCGGTCCTGCCTCAGGGGGCAGGCGCGCAGCGCTGGGATGAGACCCGGCAGCTGCCCGCCGAGCCGCCGACCTCGCAGCTGCCCGCCGAGCCGTCCACGTCGCTCTACGCGCAGTCCGCCCAGGAGCAGTACCAGCAGTCTCAGCAGCAGTCCTACCAGCAGCCGCAGGGTCAGTACTCCGCTCCTCAGGCGCAGCAGGCGGCGCCGTCCAGCTACTCATCCCCCCAGCAGCCTTACCAGGGGCAGCAGTCGCACTTCGGCTCGCCCTACACGAGCGTCCCGACGACGCCCGGTGGTTACGCGCCGGCCGGCGCCTCCACCGGGGAGTCCTTCTACGCGGCCTCGAAGTCCGCAGGCACTGAGAACGGCACCACGAGGCGCCGGGGGCCGGGCTGGTTCGCCCTGGTCGCCTCCGTGCTGGTCGCCTCCCTGCTGGGTGCCGGTGGGGCTGTGGGCGCGGTCAGGTACATGGATGCTCACGGTGGGGACACCTCATCGCGCCCCTCGACGGCGCCCACTGCCATCGCCACCGGGAGCACGACCCAGACCGTCAACAGCACTGGCCAGGCCCCCGACTGGGAGGCCGTCTCGGCCGCCGTGTCCAACGCCGTCGTCTCCATCGGCGTCGTCACGGACAAGGGCGCCGCGCTGGGCTCCGGAGTCATCTTCGACAAGGAGGGGCACATCATCACGAACAACCACGTGGTGGCGGGGGCCTCCAAGATCCAGGTGACGCTGGCCGACGGCCGCGTCTATGACGCTGAGGCCACCGGTACCGACCCCGCCACCGACCTGGCGGTCATCCAGCTCAAGGACGCCCCCGACAACCTCACCGTCGCCCAGCTCGGTGACTCCGACCAGCTTGCTACGGGGCAGGACGTCATGGCGATCGGTAACCCGCTGGGCCTGTCCTCGACCGTCACCACCGGCATCATCTCCGCTCTCAACCGGCCCGTCGTCAACTCCCAGAGTGAGGACGGCTCGGGCGGTTCCGCCTCTTCGGCGGTCTACACCAACGCCATCCAGATCGACGCTGCCATCAACCCCGGTAACTCCGGTGGGCCGCTCTTCGACGAAAAGGGGCGGGTGATCGGGATCACCAGCTCCATCGCCACCATGGGGCGCTCCAGTGACGGCGAGGGAGGCTCGGGAAGCATCGGCATCGGCTTCGCCATCCCCGTCAAGCTGGCGGACAAGGTTGCCAAGCAGCTCATCAAGTCCGGTACGGCCACTCACGCCTACCTGGGAGTCACCCTCGACACTGATGGCGCCACGGCCGACGGTGAGAAGCGCGCTGGCGCCAAGATCACCTCGGTCGAAGGCGGCTCGCCGGCTGACAAGGCCGGTCTGAAGAAGGGCGACGTCGTCATCGCCATCGACGGCAAGACCACTGCCCAGGGCTCGGCGCTGACCGGTTACGTGCGCCAGTACTCCGCCAACGACAAGGTCAAGCTCACGGTCATCCGCGACTCCAAGAAGCAGGACATCGACGTAACCCTGGCTGAGCGCAAGGACTCCTGACCGGCAAGGTTCCTGACTGCCCTACCGAGACCGACGGCTCCAGGTCCAGGAGCCGTCGGTCAGTTCTTCCTCGGTGGGTTCCAGGACGGCGAGGACGGTGCTGAGGGCTTCGGGGCCCGAGAGCTTGGCACGCAGCCGGCCGTCGGTGGAGAAAGTGTTCAGGAGGCGCTCGAGCTGGCGCATGCTCAGGGGCAGGTAGCCGATGGGGTAGCGGGTCTCTAGATGATTCTTGAGAACGATGACGGCGTCGGCCTGGCGGACTCCGATGAGATGCGGGTGCTCCTTCCATGGAATCTCGAGGCTGTGTCTGTTGGCCTGAGTCAGCTCGATGCCACTCTTGCTGACCGTGATTCGACGCCTCACGGGGTGGAAGCCATGAAGGGCCTGTAAGAGATAGGGGACGCTCAATGCTCCCAGTGCTGCTAAGGCTGCCGATCCGATCCAATCACCCTGGCGGTGCAGCAACCAGGTGACTGCCGCAAGCGGTACTCCCAGAACACCCAGCAGTGGAACACTGACTTCAAACAGGAGCATGCCGGTTGGGGTCGTCATAACGACTTGATGGCTGTCGTGACTCCAGTATGTTCGGCCAGCTGAAAGAAAGTACTTGAGGCGCCAGGCTGAAACTGCGTAGCTGACGATGAAGACAGCGAGGTAGATCATGGCCAGTGCTGTGGTGGTGCTTCCGGCGAGAAACATGGGGATGCTGAACATGGCTGCAACCACAGCGATCGCTCCGAAGAACAGAGGTGCCCGATACCGGTTCTTGTCGATGCGTTCCGGCGTGATGATGGGCTGGGCTGCCTTGCCCGTCAGGAAACTCATGGCGGTCATCCTTGCGTTGGCGTTTGTGCTGTCTAGTGGCTCCAGGTCCAGGAGCCGTCGGTCCGTTCTTCCTCGGTGGGTTCCAGGACGGCGAGAACGGTGTTGAGGGCCTCTGGTCCCGAGAGTTTGGCGCGCAGGCGGGTACTTCTGGAGAAAGTGCTCAGGAGACGCTCGAACTGGCGCATACTCAGGGGCAGGTAGCCGATGGGGTAGCGTAGGTCTTCGTGGTCCTTGATTGCGATGACCGCGTGTCCCTGATACACCCCGGTGAGGCGTGGGTGGGCCTGCCATGGAATGATATCCGTACGCCCGTTGATTCGGGTGAGTTCGACTCCATTGTTGCTGAGAGAGATTCTCAGCCGAGTGCCACACCCTGGACGGAGAACTGGAAAATAGTAATACAGGCCAATCATTCCCATCGTTGACAATCCGAATGGGATCATCCATGCACCACGAGGTCCGAGCACCTGAACGATAATGCCCACAATGCTGGAGAATGCAAGTAGAGAAAGTGCACCTAGTTCTGCCCAAATCAATGCTGGTGGATCAATTAGCTCTACCCGCATACCATCGCTGATCCAATGCCGTTTCCCTATGGAAATCTGGCGCCTTAGGATGAGTAGAGATATTATCGTGCATGCCACGACAAACCCCATATAAAGAAGGCCTGCCAGTGCTGGAGTGTTGCCGGCCCGGTAAGGGAAAATGGCTATGAGAGCCACAAAAAGGCCAATCAGGGTCAGTATTGCTAGGACAATATTCCTTCCTTTGTCTGCTAGGGTTATCGGATCAATTCGAGAGTGACGCGTCATCATTTGTGCTTAACGTTCTGATGTCCTGACGGAACAATTTTCGTAGGTCCAGTGATCGGCGCTCCTGTTTCTGTAGCGACTTCCTTTGATGTAGGCGAGAGTTAGTGCAGTGATAGGGTCGTACTTTCTGTCCCTGTCACCGCTTGTCGGGGACACGGCGTTGCTGGTGTGTTTTGAGAACAGTGCCATGTGACGTAGTTATAACGATGGCATTCGAAATGAAGTTTCACAACTTCTGCTGGAGTCTCATATAGAATACCAAGTCCAGGAGCCGTCGGTTCGTTCTTCCTCGGTGGGTTCCAGGACGGCGAGGACGGTGCTGAGGGCCTCTGGTCCCGAGAGCTTGGCGCGGAGCTGGCCGTCGGTGGAGAAATTGTTCAGGAGGCGCTCGAGTTGGCGCATGCTCATAGGGAGGTAACTGATGGGGTAGCGGAGCCCATGGTGGCTTTCGAGGATGATGATGGCGTATCCCTGGCGGATTCCGATCAGAATGGGGTGTGCCTTCCAGGGGATGGTGTCAGTGTGTCCGTCGATCCGGGTGAGCTCGACGGTATCCTTGCTCAAGGCGATTCGACGCCGAGTGGGGCCACCTGCTTTAAGGATCGGTATGAGATGTAGGAGACTATATGCACCCACAATTATGAGGAGAATGGGTGGCTTCCATGCTCTTTGGGGCTCGAGAGAGAATAGGATAATGCCAACCACGATGGAAAGGCTGAATAGCAGCATCAACCCGAATTCCCATCCGCTCAGCGCGCTTGTGGTTACTAAAACTACTTTACTGTTACCTTGGCTCCACCTTCCCCTCCCTTTAGTGATTTCTGTTCTTAGAACATACAGAGAAATACAAGAGAGAATGAATAGTGCGGCTACATAAAGGAAGGTCAGGCTAAACGTATGGTCTTCATGCTGGAGTGTTGTTAAACCTGCGGTCGCGCACATACCAGCAATGATGGAATAGAATAGAAATCCTTTCGGGCGACCATTGTCGGCCTTATTCGTGGACATGAGTTTGCTGTAGCGCGCTAGCGAAAGCATGAGAAATCCTTTTTTGTCTGGTTCTGCTGTCTTTCGACAAAGATGTTCACGACGCGCCCCGCACAATATTTCTCACTTATGCGCACCAACTTATGGTTGATTGACTGGGTTCCGGCTTGGGTGAGTTGTAGCGTTAGATTGAACTGAGGAATTCGTGAGGCTTATTCATAGGGATGTTTAGGGTGTTTTGTTAGTAATAGTGTGTCGTCAAGCAGGGTGGCGGCTTGCTCTTGAGAGAATCTTTGGTGATTCAAGCCAATCCAACCAAGAAGCAAACTGCCATGGCGAATAGTAGCACGAGAATCTACCTCAGCGAGGTCCTGGACCTGTGCGAGACCATTCACGCCGCCGGTCCCCTGCCGGTGTTCGGGGCGAGGGCGTTGGGGCTGTTCCTGTGCGTGCGCCTGACCCTGACCTACCTGAGGCACAACCTGCCCCAGGAGCTGCTCACCGAGGCCTGCTGCGTCTCGCAGGCCACCGCCTCCCGCGTCATCGGCGCCTACACGCCCTGATCGCCCAGGCCCTCCAAGCCTGTGTACCGACGGTGGAGGATCTGGACCCCACGGCCCAGCTGATCATCGACGGCA
>NZ_KV811041.1:0-24984 GCF_001812965.1 Actinomyces sp. HMSC075C01 | reverse complement strand
TGGACCCCACGGCCCAGCTGATCATCGACGGCACTCTACTCTGGAGTGCTGGTCCTGGGCTGAGAATGATCACCCCCAAGAGAAAACCCCTGAATCTGCCTCTTCACCCAGACGACAAGGCCTACAACAAGACCGTCAACCAGGTCCGCTACAAGATCGAGCGAGTCATCGCCAACATCAAAACCTGGAGAGTCCTGCACACCGGCTACAGGAGACCACTAGACACCTTCCCGGAAACCATCACAGCCGTCCTCGGACTCATATTCACCTACACCCCATGAATAAGCCTCGTGTTGTAATCTGCAGGCAAGGGAAGTACTGTCATCTGACGATCGATAAAGAGGGTTCTTACTGATAAGTCGTCAGGATCAGTTCGCCGTCAACATACTCTCCCAGGAACACGTCCTCATAAGTGTCCACCCCTTTCTTCTTCATCTCCTTCATCAGCCATTCGTCATCCTTTCCGATAACCTCCAGGATGTCGGTCTGCAGCTGTCCGTCTGTGATTAAGGGGAACTTTGGGTTCTCTTCGCCTTCGAGGGTGATAATCAGGTCTCCGTCCTGCTCAACCACGGCTCTTTTCACCTTTTCTGTTGAGTAGACGTTCTGGACTCGAAGCTTGAAAGACACGTCATGAGCACTCAGGCCGACTCGCCTGCAGTTGTTAATGTCAATCTTTCCGTTGTCAATGATGATCAGTGCTTTGCCGTCAATGAGCTGCTTCGCTGTGACGTTGTGCTGCTTGACCCACTTCAGCGTCAGGACAAGTCCGCACCACGTACATAAAATTCCGACGTAGTCCAGTATTTTAATATCATTGTTGTAGATTACGCCTCCGATGATGCCACCCAGGACGTAGTTCTGAACCTGGTCGCTCGCGGATGAAGGGGCCAGGTTTCCTTTCCCTGAAACGTTGATAATTATTGTCAGGGCAAAGAGCCCAATGAGCAGCTTTATCGCCACCAGGATGAATTCATTCACGATTCTCTTGTTTCATATTGAGTTTTGTTGGACTCGTATCGGTGGGTTGTGTCGGGCCGGACTCAGCCCGGCACGCCCAGCGCCCCCAGCATGGGGCGCATCTTGGCGGTCGTCTCCGCCAGCTCATCGACCGGCTCGGAGTCCGGCATGATGCCACCGCCCCCGAACACTCTCGCGGGGGACTGCGGTCCGGGACCCGCCTCGGGCAGCTGGGCGCTGCGCAGCGCAATGCACCACTCGCCCTCACCGTGCCAGTCCACCCAGCCCACGGGCCCGGCGTAACGCCCCCGATCCATGGACTCTGCCTCCTCAATGAGACGCGCCGCCGCCTGAGTCGGCGTCCCGCACACGGCCGCCGTCGGGTGCAGTGCGCCCACCAGTGCCAGCGCCCCGGTGTCCCCGGCGACGACCCCGGTGACGTCACTGGCCAGGTGCAGCACATTCGGCAGCGTCAGGACGAAACGGGCCGGGGCCTCCACCACCGAGCACAGCGGCTCCAGCGCCGTGATCGCCGAGTCCCGGGCCAGCTCATGCTCCCGGTTGTTCTTCTCAGAGCCCTCCAGCCAGGACGCCAGGCGTGCCGTCGCCAGAGCGTCCTGACCAGCATGCCGGCGGGCAGTGCCGGCCAGTACCCTGCTGATGAGGCGCCGATCCCTCAGACGCAGCAGCAGCTCAGGGCTGGCCCCCACCATCCGGTCGACAGCGAAGACCCAGGTGGAGGGATAGTCGCGGGCCAGACGCCGCAGCACCGTGCCGGTGGTCAGCGGCGCGCCCGGGTAGGCCAGCACGTCGCGAGCCAGGACCACCTTGCGGGCCTGCCCCGCGCGCATCCGCTCCTGCGTGGCGCAGACCGCCCGGCACCACTGCTCCTCGCTGAGCGCCCCGGTCTCGACAGTGGCAGCGCCACTGGAGTCCACGGTATCGCCGGCTTGCTCCCGGCCAACCACCGCGCGCGCCTGCGCCACCATCGCCCCCAGGAGCATCTCGGGATCCGGGTGCTCCGGCTCCGCCCCGTCGGCAGCCCCGGGCACCACGGTCGTCAGCCAGGCACCGGAGTCGTCACACCCGACGAGCACCTCGGGAACAATCAGGACCGAGGACTGCTCGGAGCCGGGGGAGAAGGTGATCGTACCCAGCGCCACCGGCCCGGTCCCGGGGCGGACCAGCGCGTCACGCCACCAGGCCGCGCCGACCACGGCCCGCCACGCGGCCCGCAGCGCCTCGATGCGGTCCTCCCCGTGGGCCTCGATCACCAGGGCGCGGCCCAGGCCGATGAGTCCGCGCCCTTCGTGCACCCAGGAGCTGACATCCTCACGGCCCGCCAGCAGATCGATGAGAGCCAGCCCGTCCAGCGCGCCCTCGGGCAGCTCATGGGTGCGGAAGGACAGTTGCGGCGGTGCGACCCGGCAGTGCTCGGCCCTCACGACGTCGGCCCCAGAACCCTGCTCAGGCCGGTTCTCACTGCTCGCCCCGGGTGTGCTCGGGCCGCGTGGCCCGGTGGACCGCGACGATCCCGCCGGAGAGGTTCTTGTAGCCCACGCCCCGCCAACCGGCCTCGTGCATGAGGCCCGCCAGCTCCCGCTGGTCGGGCCAGGCCAGGATCGACTCGCCCAGGTAGTCGTAGGCCTCGGTGTTCGAGGAGACCAGGCGGGCGGCGGCCGGTAGGGCGCTGCCCAGGTAGAAGCGGTACAGGCGGCGGAAGGTCGGCCGGACCGGGGTGGAGAACTCCGCGATGACGATCCGCCCGCCCGGAACCGTCACCCGGCGCATCTCCGACAGCGCCCGCGCCGTGTCCTGCACGTTGCGCAGCCCGTAGGAGATGGTGACGACGTCGAAGCTCTCATCGGCGAAGGGCAGTGCCGTGGCGTCCCCGGCCACGAAGGCGATCTCGGGGTGGCGGCGCTTGCCCTCGGCCACCATGCCGGTGGAGAAGTCGCAGGCCACGACTCCGGCGCCGTCGGCGGCGTACTCCACCGAGGAGGTGCCGGTCCCCGCGGCCAGGTCCAGGACGCGCGTCCCCGGCCTCGCGGCGACGGCCGCGCGCGTCACCCGGCGCCACATGTGCACCTGGAACAGGCTCATCACGTCATTGGACAGGTCGTAGCGGCGCGCGACGGCGTCGAACATCCCGGCGACCTCGCGCGGGTCCTTGGCGAGGCTGGCTCGAAGGGGGGATCGGCTCATGGGGGTCATCATCGCAAATCCCGACCGTGGCAACGCAGCCGAGGCGTGCCGCAGACCGCTCCAGACCGACTTCCGACCACTCAGGGGCCGCTCTAGGACGCAGGTCCCGTCCGACAGTGTTGAAATTCGTCACTCACTTGCAGCGTAATTCGGGAGCGCCGTCATCTGTCGCAGAGACGGGAGCTACCCTGAAGATTGCCGTCACGGCAAGGAAAACCGCTGTTCGCCTCCTGTCTTGGCGCTCTCGTCATGGAGGTGTCAGCCGCCTGGGTACAGTCGGCACGGGCTCCGCCCAGTGCGGGGCCTGCATGACGGTGCCAACTGTGATGCCTACGACAACACCCGCAGTACCAGAAGTGCCGAGGAGGGAAACCCGAGTGACTCAGGCAGCCGCCCAGTCCAGCGCCTCCGCCACTGCCGACGTCATCGTCGTCGGGGCGGGCCCGGCCGGATCCTCGGCGGCCTACCACATGGCCACTCTCGGCCTCGACGTCATCCTGTTGGAGAAGCAGGAGCTCGGCCGGGACAAGGTCTGCGGGGACGGGCTGACCCCCTCGGCCGTGCGCGAGCTGGTCTCCATGGGGATGGACACCACTGGCTGGCAGCGCAACCGCGGCCTGCGCGTCATCGGCGGCGGGCACCTCCTCCACTTCCCCTGGCCGGAGCAGGCCTCCTTCCCGTCCTACGGGATGGCCCGCCCCCGCGCCCTGCTCGACCGCGACCTGGCCGAGCACGCCGCCGCGGCCGGCGCCCGGCTGCTGACCGGCGTGACCGTCACCGGCCCCGTCACCTCACCCACCGGCCGCGTCACCGGCGTTGAGGCCCGCCCCACCAACCGGGTCGCCTACCCCGGCATCGAGGGCCCCACGACCTTCACCGCACCTCTGGTCGTCGACGCCGGAGGCGTCTCGGCCCGCCTGGCCACCGCCGTCGGACGCGCCAAGAACGAGCGCCGCCCCATGGG
The DNA here is from genome assembly GCF_001812965.1 of Actinomyces sp. HMSC075C01. NCBI lineage: Bacteria > Bacillati > Actinomycetota > Actinomycetes > Actinomycetales > Actinomycetaceae > Actinomyces > Actinomyces sp. HMSC075C01. The sequence goes on along the minus strand of NZ_KV811041.1, from coordinate 20,855 downwards.
CGTGGCCGTGCGCGCCTACTTCCGCTCCCCGCGCGCCCAGGACGCCTGGATGGAGTCCCGTCTCGAGTTGTGGGACGGCACGCCCGGCAAGTCCGACCTCCTGCCCGGCTACGGCTGGATCTGGTCCGTGGGGGAGGGGCTGGTCAATGTCGGGCTCGGCTCGGTCTCCTCGCGCGCCCAGGCCACCGCCATCGACTACCGCGCCGTGTTCAACCGCTGGATGGACAACGTCCCGGCCTCCTGGGGCTTCACCAAGGAGAACCAGGTCGGCGGCCTGGTCAGCGCCGCCCTGCCCATGGCCTTCAACCGCAAGCCGCACTACGCCGACGGCCTCATGCTGCTGGGCGACGCCGGAGGCATGGTCTCGCCCTTCAACGGCGAGGGCATCGCCCAGGCCCTCATGTCCGGCCGTCTGGCCGCCCAGGCCGCCGCCCAGGCATCCGCCCGCACGACCACCTCCGGCCGCGAGCAGGTCCTGGCCCAGTACCCCAAGGCCCTCAGCTCCGAGATGGGCGGCTACTACACGCTCGGCCGTGTCTTCGTCGCTCTCATCGAGCACCCCGAGGTCATGCGCCTGTGCACCCGCTACGGGCTGCCGCGCAAGCGCCTCATGAAGCTCGTCACCAAGCTCCTGTCCGACGGGTGGGAGCGCCGCGGCGGCGACGGAATCGACCACTTCATCCAGCTCCTGACAAGGATGGTGCCGGAAGCATGAACCCCTACGCCTCCCTGCTCATCATGGCCGCGGTTGCCCTCGTGGTCGCCGTCGGCGGCCTGGCCCTGAGCGCCATCGTCAGCCCTGCCCGGCGCAACCGGGTCAAGGTCGCCAACTACGAGTGCGGCATCGACCCCACCCCCGCCAACACCGAGCACGGGCGCTTTCCCGTCGCCTTCTACCTGGTGGGTATGACCTTCATCATCTTCGACGTCGAGGTGGTCTTCCTCTACCCCTGGGCCACGGCCTTCGGGCGTCTGGGCTTCTTCGGGCTGGGGGCGGCCGTCCTGTTCATCGGCCTCATCACCGTGCCCTACATCCTCGAGTGGCGTCGCGGCGGACTGGACTGGGACTGAAGCCGCTCTGACCGGCCAGGACCCAGCCACATGATCCCAAGGAGTACACAGCAGTGAAGAGCATGAAAAAGCACAACGCCTTCATGGCGTCCATCCCCTCCAAACGCCACGACCCCCACGCCGCCGCTGCCGCCGAGGTGGACAACCCGGGCTTCCTGCTGACCACCGTCGAGAAGCTCGCGGGCCTGGCCCAGGCCCGCTCCCTGTGGCCCGTCACCATGGGCCTGGCCTGCTGCGCCATCGAGATGATGGCCGCCGGCACCCCCCGCTTCGACATGGCCCGCTTCGGCTGGGAGGTCTTCCGCGCCTCCCCGCGCCACGCCGACGTCATGATCGTCTCGGGCCGCGTCTCCCACAAGATGGCCCCCATCGTGCGCAACGTCTACGACTCCATGCCCGAGCCCAAGTGGGTCATCTCCATGGGGGCCTGCGCCTCCTCGGGAGGCATCTTCAACAACTACGCCGTCGTCCAGGGCTGTGACCACATCGTCCCGGTGGACATCTACCTGCCGGGCTGCCCGCCGCGTCCCGAGATGCTCCTCAACGCCATGCTCGAGCTCACCCGCCAGATCGAGAAGAAGCCGCTGTTCAAGCACCGCGAGGAGATCGCCCGCGCCGTCGAGGCCGCCGCGCTGTCGGCCACCCCCACCCATGAGATGAAGGGCCTGCTGGCATGAGTGAGAAGAACGCCCCGGGACACGACTCGGGCTCCGACGCCCTGTCCGAGACCCCTGAGGTCCCTGCCGTCCCCGAGGTCGCCGGCACCCCCGTGCGCCCCGAGCTGCGTCTGGAGGTCATCGCCGCCCCCGCCGGCCAGTTCGGTGCCTCCGACGCCGGCGACACCACCGGCTACGGCGAGCACCGCAGCGTCGTCACCCTCGCCCCCGCCGCCGTGCGCCCCTACGGCGGCTGGTTCGACGACGTCGTCGACGCCCTCATCGAGGACCTCCAGGAGGCCGGCATCGACCCGGCCGCCGCCATCGAGAAGGTCGTCATCGAGCACGACGAGCTCACCCTGTTCATCGCCCGCGAGCACCTGCTCGACGTCGCCCGCCCCCTGCGCGACGACCAGGACCTGCGCTTCGAGCTGTGCCTGGGCGTCAGCGGCGTCCACTACCCCGAGCTGGCCGGGCGCGAGCTGCACGCCTGTATCCAGTTCATGAGCCTGACCCACGGCGGGCGTCAGCTGCGCCTGCAGGTCGCCTGCCCCGAGAGTGACCCGCACGTGCCCTCCCTCGTCTCGATCTACCCCGGCAACGACTGGCACGAGCGCGAGACCTGGGACCTCATGGGCATCGTCTTCGACGGCCACCCCCACCTGACCCGCACCGCCATGCCCGACGACTGGGCGGGCCACCCCCAGCGCAAGGACTACCCGCTGGGCGGCATCCCCGTCGAGTACAAGGGCGCCCAGACCCCGCCCGCCGACACCCGGAGGTCCTACCGCTGATGAGTACCGCAAGCACCTTCCGCGCCTCCGGCCCCGCCACGGACGAGCTGTCCGCCGGCGCCGAGCAGTTCACCGTCAGCGGCGGGGACTGGGACGACGTCGTCGCCCGGATCGCCGAGCGCGACGAGGCCGACCGCCTGCGCAACGACCGGATCGTCCTCAACATGGGCCCGGTCCACCCCTCCACCCACGGCGTGCTGCGCCTGGTCCTGGAGGCCGACGGCGAGGTCGTCACCGAGGTCCGTGTCGGAACCGGCTACCTGCACACCGGTATCGAGAAGAACATGGAGTACCGCACCTGGGTGCAGGGCGAGACCTTCGTGACCCGCATGGACTACGTGGCCCCCTTCTTCCAGGAGGTCGGCTACGCGCTCGCCGTCGAGAAGCTCCTGGGCATCACCGACGACATCCCCGAGAAGGCATCCGTCACCCGGGTGCTGCTCATGGAGCTCAACCGCATCGCCTCCCACGCCGTGGCCGTGGGTAGTGGCGGTAACGAGATGGGCGGCACCACGCTCATGACCATCGCCTTCCGCTGCCGCGAGAACATCCTCAAGGCCTTCGAGATGGTCTCCGGGCTGCGCATGAACCACGCCTACATCCGCCCCGGGGGACTGGCCCAGGACCTCCCCGAGGGCTTCACCGAGTTCGTGCGCTCGGTCATGCCCGACATCAAGCACGACATCCACGAGCTCGAGCTCCTGCTTCTGGAGAACCCGATCCTCAAGTCCCGTTTCATCGGTGTGGGGGAGATCAGCCTGGCCGGCGCTCTCGCCCTGGGCCTGACCGGGCCGTGCCTGCGCGCGGCCGGCTACCCCCTGGACATCCGGCGCACCAACCCCTACTGCGGCTACGAGACCTACGACTTCCGGGTCCCCACCTACCGGGTCTCCGACTGCTACAACCGCCTGCGCATCCGCCTGGACGAGTGCTACGAGTCCCTCAAGATCGTCTCCCAGTGCCTGGACCGCCTCGACGAGATCGCCGCCCGCGGCGAGGACCCCTCCAACACCACGATGGTGGCCGATCCGACCATCGCCTGGCCCGCCCGCATGTCCATCGCCACCGACGGCCAGGGCCAGTCCCTGGAGCACGTGCGCGAGATCATGGGCAGCTCCATGGAGTCCCTCATCCACCACTTCAAGCTGGTGACCCAGGGCTTCAGGGTCCCGGCCGGGCAGGTCTACCAGACCGTCGAGCACGCCAAGGGAGTCCTGGGCATCCACGCCGTCTCCGACGGCGGCACCCGCCCCTACCGGGTCCACTTCCGTGACCCCTCCTTCTCCAACCTGCAGTCGCTGGCCATGATGGGGGAGGGCGGCATGATCGCCGACCTCGTGCCCGTCCTGGCCTCCATCGACCCCGTCCTGGGAGGCGTGGACCGCTGATGAGCACCACCGAGAACGCAGTCAACCCGGCCGTCGAGACCATCGCCACCGTCAGCGCGGTCGGCCCGGTGGGCACCGTCGCGCAAGTCGCTGTGGCCGCCGGATACAGCGCCGAGGTCGCCCAGGGCCTCCAGGTCGACATCGAGCGGATCATCGCCCGCTACCCGGCGGGCAAGGAGCGCAGCGCCCTCATCCCGATGCTCCACCTCATCCAGTCCGTGGACGGCTACGTCTCGCCGGCCGGCATCTCCCTGTGCGCCGCCCGGCTCGGCCTGGAGCGGGCTGAGGTCAGCGCCGTGGCCACCTTCTACAGCCAGTTCCGCCGCCACCCGGTGGGCACCTACCACGTGGGCGTGTGCACCAACGCCCTGTGCGCCGTCATGGGCGGGGACGAGATCTGGAAGGCGGTCACCGAGCACACCGGCCTGGGCGCCGAGGAGACCAGCGAGGACGGCACCATCAGCCTCGAGCGCGTCGAGTGCAACGCCGCCTGCGACTACGCCCCCGTCGTCATGGTCAACTGGGAGTTCTTCGACAACCAGACCCCCGACTCCGCCGTCGCCATGATCAAGGCCCTCGAGCGCGGCGAGGACGTCGCCCCCACCCGCGGCCCCGAGACCGTCCCCACCTTCCGTGAGAACGAGCGCCTGCTGGCCGGCTTCGAGGACGGCCGCACCGACGAGGGGCGCGGCCCCGGCGAGCCGACCCTGCGCGGCCTGCGCATCGCCCGCGAGCAGGGCTGGACCGCGCCGAAGGAGGAGACCAAGTGAGTGACACCGCCACCTACACCGCGCCGGGAACCCTTACCCCGGTCCTGAGCGACCTGTGGGACCAGGAGCGCTCCTGGACCCTGCAGACCTACCTCGACCACGGCGGCTACGAGGGCCTCAAGCGGGCCAAGACCCTCAGCTGCGAGGACCTCATCGGCCTCATCAAGGACTCCGGCCTGCGCGGACGTGGCGGCGCCGGCTTCCCCACCGGCCTGAAGTGGTCCTTCCTACCCCCGGTCGACGGCGGCCCGCGCTACCTCGTGGTCAACGCCGACGAGTCCGAGCCGGGCACCTGCAAGGACATCCCCACGCTCATGTCCAACCCGCAGGCACTCATCGAGGGCATCGCCATCACCTCCCGGGCCATCGGCGGCGACCACGCCTTCGTCTACCTGCGCGGCGAGGTCCCCCATGTCTACCGCCGCCTGCTCAGCGCCGTGCGTGAGGCCACCGAGTCCGGGCTGCTGGACACCGGCTTCGGCCTCGACGGCCAGCAGCGGCTGCGTATCACCGCCCACGCCGGGGCCGGCGCCTACATCTGCGGTGAGGAGACCGCCCTGCTGGACTCTCTGGAGGGCCGCCGCGGCCACCCCCGCCTCAAGCCGCCCTTCCCCGCCGTCGCCGGCCTCTACGCCCGACCCACGGTGGTCAACAATGTCGAGACCATCGCCTCGGTCCCGGCGATCCTGGCTCGCGGCGCCCAGTGGTACTCCACCATGGGCACCGAGAAGTCCAAGGGCCATGGCATCTTCTCCGTCTCCGGCCACGTGGCCCACCCCGGCCAGTACGAGGCCCCCTTCGGCATCACCATGCGCGAGCTCATCGAGCTCTCCGGCGGCATCCGCCCCGGCCACGAGCTGAAGTTCTGGGTACCGGGAGGCTCCTCGACGCCGATCTTCGGCCCCGACGAGCTCGACGTCCCCCTGGACTACGAGTCCGTGGCCGAGGCCGGTTCCATGCTGGGAACGCGCGCCCTGCAGGTCTTCGACGAGACCGTCTCCGTGGTGCGCGTGGTCACCCGCTGGACCGAGTTTTACCAGCACGAGTCCTGCGGCAAGTGCACCCCCTGCCGCGAGGGCACCTACTGGATGCGTCAGATCATGCTGCGCCTGGAGGCTGGGCGCGGACTGCCCGGCGACGTCGAGAAGCTCGAGTCCATCGCCTCCAACATCGCCGGACGCTCCTTCTGCGCCCTGGGCGACGCCTCCGCCACCCCGGTCCTGACCGGCATCAAGCGGTTCCGCGAGGAGTTCGAGGCCGGCTACACCGCCGCCGCCGACGAGCTCTTCCCCTACGCCGCCTCCTCCGTCTTCGAAAGCGCACGGTGAGCCATGACTGCTGAGACGACCACCAAGAGCTCCGCACCCGCGGCGCCGCCGGCCCCCGAGATGGTCCACATGACCATCGACGGGCTCCCCGTCGAGGTCGAGAAGGGGACCCTCCTCATTCGCGCCGCCGAGCAGGTCGGCGTGCGCATCCCGCGCTTCTGCGACCACCCGCTGCTCGCGCCGTCGGCCAACTGCCGCCAGTGCCTGGTGGAGGTGGCCATGCCGGGGCGCGACGGCGTCGTGCGGCCCATGCCCAAGCCCCAGCCCTCCTGCGCCATGACCGCCATGGAGGGCATGGAGATCTCCACCCAGGCCACCAGCGAGGTCGCCGCCAAGGCCCAGGCCGGCACCATGGAGTTCCTCCTCATCAACCACCCACTGGACTGCCCGGTGTGCGACAAGGGCGGCGAGTGCCCCCTGCAGAACCAGGCCCTGGAGCTCATGGCCTCCGGAGCCCAGTCCGCCACCCGCTTCACCGACGTCAAACGCACCTTCCCCAAGCCGCTGCGCCTGACCAGCAACATCCTGCTGGACCGCGACCGCTGCATCCTGTGCCAGCGCTGCGTGCGCTTCGCCGACCAGATCCCCGGGGACCCCTTCATCGCCCTTCAGGGCCGCGGCGGCGGGCACCCCTCCTTCGACATGGACGGCGAGCCCGAGCACACCGGGGGCCTGTACTCCGAGCAGATCGGGCGCTTCGACGCCCGCGTCCTGGACTTCCACACCGAGGCGACCCAGGAGGGGCTCGACGCCGACCTCCAGACGATCCGCGGCGTGCCCTCCCTGAGCGCACTGGACGACCTGGCCGGCCCCGGCGGCGAGCCCGGCGCCTCCGACGGCACCGACTACGGCCCCGACTTGGGCGCCGGCCGCGAGGACCTGGACGCCTCCGGGCGCCCCTTCGCCTCCTACTTCTCGGGCAACATCATCCAGATCTGCCCCGTGGGCGCCCTGACCTCCGCGAAGTACCGCTTCCGGGCCCGCCCCATGGACCTGGTCTCCACCGACTCGGTCACCGAGCACGACGCCTCCGGCTCCGCCATCCGCGTCGACATGCGCCGCGGCGTCGTCCTGCGCCACCTCGCCGGCAACGACCCCGAGGTCAACGAGGAGTGGATCACCGACAAGGACCGCTTCGCCTTCACCTGGTCCTCCCAGCCCGACCGCCTCACCGTGCCGCTCGTGCGCGACGAGGAGACCGGCGAGCTCATCACCACCTCCTGGTCCGACGCCCTGGACGTGGCCGCCCGGGGACTGGCCCGCGCCGCCTCAGACGGGGGAGTGGGGCTCCTGCCCGGCGGCCGCCTCACCCTGGAGGACGCCTGGGCCTGGTCCCGCTTCGCCCGCACCGTCCTGGGCACCAACGACATCGACCAGCGCGTGCGCGCCCACAGCCAGGAGGAGGACTCCTTCCTGGCCGCCCGCGTGGCCGGCACCGGACTGGGCGCCGTCACCTACCGCCACCTGGAGCGGGCCGGGCAGGTCCTGCTCCTGGGCCTGGAGCCCGAGGACGAGTGCGGCTCGGTGTTCCTGCGCCTGCGCAAGGGCGTGCGCGCCGGCGGCGTCAAGGTGGCCACCGTGACCACCTGCCTGAGCGCCGGCAGCCGCAAGCTCTCCGCCCAGGCCATCCTCACCCCGCCCGGTGAGGAGGCCCGCGTCGTCGCCCACCTCAGCCAGACCCACCCCGAGCTCGTCGAGGCCCTGCGGGCCGACGGCGCCACCATCCTCATCGGTGAGCGCGCCACCCGCGTCCCCGGCCTGCTGAGCGTCGCCGACGCCCTGGCCACCGCCACCGGCGCCCACCTGGCCTGGGTGCCGCGCCGCAGCGGCGAGCGCGGAGGCATCGAGGCGGGCCTGCTGCCCGGCCTCCTGCCCGGCGGGCGCCCCGTGGCCGACCCCGAGGCCCGCGCCCAGGTCGAACGGGCCTGGAACCTGGGACCCGAGCACCTCCTGCCCACGACGCCGGGCCGCGACGCCACCGCCATCCTCTCGGCCCTCCTGGAAGGGAGCCTGGGCGGCGCCGTCGTCGGCGGCATCGACCTGCGCGACTTCCCCGACCCGGGCCTGGCCCGCGCGGCCCTGGCCGCCAGCGGCTTCACCGTCCAGCTCGAGGTGCGCCGCAGCGAGGTCAGCGAGCACGCCGACGTCGTCCTGCCGGTGGCCCCGGCCGTGGAGAAGAACGGCACCTTCGTCAACTGGGAGGGGCGCGTGCGCCCCTTCGGCCAGGCCCACGTCTCGCGCGCCCGCACCGACCGCCAGGTCCTGGGTATGCTCGCCGACGAGATGGGAGTCGACCTCCAGGTCGACGACCTGGTCGTCCTGCACGAGCAGCTCGCCGACCTGGGACTATGGCGCGGGAAGCGCCCGACGGTCGCCTTCGGGCCCGCCCCGGCGGTCTGCACCGGCGCCCCCACCCCCGCCGACGGGGTGGAGGCACGGCTGACCACTCACAAGCCCATGCTCGACGCCGGGCGCCTCCAGGACGGTGAGCCCTTCCTGGCCGCCACCGCCCTGCGCCCCGTCGCCAAGGTGGGCGCCGACCTCGCCCAGCGCCTGTCGCTGACAGCCGGCCAGGAGGTGACCGTGGCGACCGCCACCGGGTCGATCACCCTGCCGGCCGTCGTCGGCGGCGTCAGCGACGGCACCGTGTGGCTGCCCGAGTGCTCGGCCGGATCCACCGTCCACCAGACCCTGGGCGCCGGGCACGGCTCCCAGGTCACCGTGACCCATGCAGCGGAGGTACTGAGGTGAACCCGATCTACGCGGCTCAGGCCGCTGCCGACGACGCCCTGTCCAACGGGGGCGTGACCGCCGACTTCTCCGCCGAGACCTGGTGGCTGACCCTCATCAAGGCCGTCTTCATCGTCGCCTTCCTCATCGTCAGCGTCATCATGGCGCTGTGGGTGGAGCGGCGCGGCCTGGCCCGCATGCAGACCCGCCTGGGCCCCAACGTCAACGGCCCGCTCGGCCTGCTCCAGGCGGTCGCCGACGCCGGCAAGCTCATCATGAAGGAGGACTTCTGGCTCAAGGGGGCCGAGAAGGCCATCTACCTCCTGGCGCCGCTCATCGCCGCCTTCAGCGCCTTCATGGTCTACGCGGTCATCCCCTTCGGGCCCCAGGTGAGCATCTTCGGCCACTCCACGCCCCTGCAGCTGACCGACTTCCCGGTGGCGGTCCTCTACATCCTGGCCATCACCGCCTTCGGCGTCTACGGGATCATCCTGGGCGGCTGGTCCACGCACTCCACCTACCCGCTCTTCGGCGCCGTGCGCAGCGCCGCTCAGGTCATCTCCTACGAGCTGAGCATGAGCCTGTCCATCCTCACGGTGTTCCTGGCCTCGGGGACCATGTCCACCTCCGGGATCGTGACCGCCCAGGAACGCATCTGGTGGGCCGTGGCGATGGTGCCCAGCTTCATCATCTACGTCATCTCCATGGTCGGTGAGGTCAACCGACTCCCCTTCGACCTGCCCGAGGCCGAGGGCGAGCTCGTCGCCGGCCACATGGTCGAGTACTCCTCGATGAAGTTCGCCTGGTACTTCCTGGCCGAGTACATCAACATGTTCAACGTCTCGGCCGTGTGCGTCACCCTGTTCCTGGGCGGCTGGCGCTCGGCGATCCTCAGCCTGTTCTGGGAGGGCGCCAACTCCGGCTGGTGGCCGATGCTGTGGTTCATCGCCAAGGTCTGGGCCGTCATGTTCTTCATGATCTGGACCCGTGGAACCCTCGTGCGTATCCGCTACGACCACTTCATGAAGCTGGGCTGGAAGGTCCTCATCCCGATCTCCCTGGTCTGGTTCGTGCTGGTGGCGGTGGTACGCGCCTTCCGCACCTTCTCGGGCGCCTCCGTGCAGGCACTGCTGCTGCCGATGGCCGTCGTCTTCTGCGTCATCATGTTCATCCTCTTCCTCATCCCCGACAAGGAGGAAGAGGAGGAGCTCTACGAGGACTACGACGACGAGGACGCTGACGACGACGAGGACGTCGAGATCCTGGATGCCGAGGACGACCACGTGGCCTTCCTCGAGGGCTTCCCCGTCCCGCCGTCTCCGGGCACGTCCCTTCCGCCCTCACCGCGGGCCCGCCGCGCCGCCCTGGCAGCGGAGGAGACTGCTGCGACCGATGACTCCCAGCCCGGGGCGGCCACCGCCGTCGGCCTCCTGGAGGACACCGACGTCGAGGACGACGACGTCGAGGACGACGCGGCCGGTTCCGCAGCCTCCGCCGAGTCGCCCGACTCGGCTGACACAGCCGGCCCGGCAGTCCCGACCGGTAAGGACGCAGCCACCGCCCTGCCCACCTTCACCCTTGACCTCAAGGCCGACCCGGCCAGTGACACAGCCACAGACAAGGCCACCGACGAGGCCGCTGAGGCACCCCAGGAGGGAAAAGATGACTGATCGCCCCCACCGTTCCCGGGGCTCGCAGCACGACAAGTGGCTGCGCGACGCTCCCTCCGCCCTGGCCCGGGCCTTCGCGCCCGTGGCCGGCTACGGGGTCACCATCTCCTCGATGTTCCGCCCCGTGGTCACCGAGCAGTACCCCTTCGAGCCGCCGCAGGTGATGCCCCGCTACCACGGGCGCCACCAGCTCAACCGCTACGACGACGGCCTGGAGAAGTGCGTCGGCTGCGAGCTGTGCGCCTGGGCCTGCCCCGCCGACGCGATCTACGTCGAGGCCGCCTCCAACGAGCCCGGCGCCCAGTACTCGCCCGGCGAGCGCTACGGGCGCGTCTACCAGATCAACTACCTGCGCTGCATCTTCTGCGGCATGTGCATCGAGGCCTGCCCCACCCGGGCCCTGACCATGTCCACCGACTTCGATGAGCTCGTCGGCCCCGGCCGCGAGGGCCTCATCTACGAGAAGGAGGACCTGCTGGCCCCCGTGCCCGAGGGCGCCGTGTCCGCGCCCCATCCCATGGTCGAGGGCACCGAGGACAGCGACTACTACCGCGGGAAGGTCGTCGGCTCCACCCAGGCCCAGATCGACTGGGTGCGGACCCACCGACCCGAGGACCCCAGCCTGGGCGCCGCCCGCGCCAAGGCCGCCCCCACCGCCTCCGGCCGGGGCAGCCGTCACACCGTGAAGGGAGCCCTGCGATGAGCACCCTGCTGATGACCGGAGCCTCCGCCGCCGCCCCGGCCGCCCTGACTCAGGACGGTCACCTGGGGCTGGGCGAGGCGATCATCTTCGGCGTCGTCGCCCTGGTCACCGTGGCCTGCGGCATTGGCGTCCTGACCGCCAAGCGCGCCGTGAACGCCGCCATCAACATGATCGGCATCATGGTCTCGCTGGCCGTCCTCTACATCGTCAACGAGTCGCCCTTCATGGGTATCACCCAGGTCGTGGTCTACACCGGTGCCGTCATGACCCTCGTCCTGTTCGTCATCATGCTCGTGGGCGTCGGCGGCGACGAGCCGGTGGGTGCCGTCGGCACCGTCATGAGGCGCCCGGTCCTCATCCTCCTGGGTCTGGGGCTGGTCGGTGCCCTGACCGCCGTCGTGTGGCGCTCCACCCTGCCCACGCCGGTCGGCCTCAAGGACGGCGCCAAGGCCGCCCCCGACCTGCTGGCCGTCACGCTCTACCACGACCACGTCGTCGCCATGGAGCTGACCGCCATCCTGCTCATTGTGGCCGCCGTCGGCGCCCTGACCCTCACTCACCGCCAGCGCATCCGGGCCCGGCTCAGCCAGCGCGGGATGGCCGCCGGCAAGATGCAGGACTACGCCACCAAGGGCGCCCACCCAGGCCAAAAGCCCATGCCCGGTGTCTACGCCTCCACCAACTCCGCCGCCGCCCCGGCCCTGGACGCCCAGGGCGAGGCCGTCGAGGAGTCCGTGCCCCGGGTCCTGCGGGCTCGCGGCCAGGGCCTGGAGCTGTCCGACGTCTCCCCGGAGATGGGCCGGGCCCAGCGCTCGGGCACGATCGTCTCGCGCCTGGCCGGTGCCGACCAGGACGGCGCAGCCGACGGCCCCCGGGACCGCCGCTCCGGGATGCCTTCCATGCCCGGTGCCGCCGCACCCGCCGTTAAGCAGCCCGTCCTCAGCGATGACGGGGCAGCCGAGCCGGCCGCCTCGGAACAGAAGGAGGAGAAGTGAGTCTCCCCATCACCGTCTACCTCATCCTGGCCGGGGTGCTGTTCACCCTGGGGGCGCTTACGGTGCTGCTGCGCCGCAACGCCATCATCGAGCTCATGGGCGTTGAGCTCATGCTCAACTCCGTCAACCTCGTCCTGGTGACCTTCTCCCGGATCCACGGCAACCTCACCGGTCAGGTCTTCGCCTTCTTCGTCATGGTGGTGGCCGCCGCCGAGGTCGTGGTGGGTCTGAGCATCGTCGTATCCATCTTCCGCACCCGCAGGTCCACGTCGGTCGACGACGAGAACCTGCTCAAGAACTGAGGGGAGAGACCACCGACATGCTTCCCGCTCCTGTCACCGCCGTTGTGACGCCCCTGACTGAGGCCACTGGCCTGGCCTCCTGGGCCTGGCTGCTCATCGCCGTCCCCGCGGTCTCCGCCGCCTTCCTGCTGCTGGCCGGCCGCCGCTTCAACGCCTGGGGCCACTGGCTGGGCCTGGCCGCCTCCTTCGCCGTCGCCTGCCTCGGCGTGGGCATCCTCGTGCAGGTCCTGGGCCTGCCCGCCGAGGAACGCGTCATCGGCCTGCCCCTCTACCAGTGGTTCTCCGCCGGGAACCTGAGTATCGACGTCGGCCTGCGCCTGGACCCGCTGTCGCTGACCTTCGTCACCCTGGTCACCTGCGTCGGCTTCCTCATCCACCTGTACTCGGTGGCCTACATGGCCCGCGACCGCGACCGGCGGCGCTTCTTCGCCTACCTCAACCTCTTCATCGCCGCGATGCTCACCCTGGTCCTGGGGGACTCCTACATCGTGCTCTTCGTCGGCTGGGAGGGCGTGGGCCTGGCCTCCTACCTGCTCATCGGCTTCTGGAACACCGCCGACGCCGACGCCCCCCAGGGCGAGCAGGCCACCAGCCGCGAGAACGCCGCCGCCGCCAAGAAGGCCTTCGTCATGAACCGCGTGGGCGACGTCGGCCTGCTGCTGGCCATGATGACGATGGTCGGCCAAATCGGCTCGGTCTCCTTCGACGCCGTCTCCGCCGCCGCCCTCGACGGCTCGGTGAGCACCGGCTGGCTCACCGCCATCGGCTTCTTCCTGCTCCTGGCGGCCTGCGGTAAGTCCGCCCAGTTCCCCCTCCAGGCCTGGCTGGGTGACGCCATGGCCGGCCCCACGCCGGTCTCGGCCCTCATCCACGCCGCCACCATGGTCACCGCCGGCGTCTACCTCATGGTCCGCTCCTCCGCCGTCTTCGAGGGCGCCCCCAGCGCCCAGACGGCCGTGGCCGTCGTCGGCGCCATCACCCTGCTGCTGGGGGCCGTCATCGGAAGCGCCAAGGATGACATGAAGAAGGTCCTGGCCGCCTCCACCATGAGCCAGATCGGCTACATGATGCTGGGCGCTGGCCTGGGCCCGATCGGCTACGCCTTCGCCATCTTCCACCTGCTCACCCACGGCTTCTTCAAGGCCCAGCTCTTCCTGGGGGCCGGCTCGGTCATGCACGCCATGGGCGACCAGGTCAACATGCGCCGCTTCGGCGGCCTGCGCGGCGCCATGACGATCACCTGGGTCACCATGGGCATCGGCTGGCTCGCCATCCTGGGGGTGCCGCCCTTCTCCGGCTTCTGGTCCAAGGACCGCCTCATCGAGGCCGCCTTCGTCGGCGAGGGCACCAAGCCCTGGATCCTGGGGACCATCGCCCTGCTGGGCGCGGGCCTGACCGCCTTCTACATGTCCCGCCTGTTCTTCATGATCTTCCACGGAAAGCAGCGCTGGACCACCAAGGAGGACCTGGAGGGCGAGGTCCACCCCCACGAGTCCGGCTGGCTCATGACGCTGCCGCTGATCGTCCTGTCCGTGTTCTCCGTGGGCCTGGGCGGGCTGCTGACCTACAACAACATGTTCGTCACCTGGCTGGAGCCGGTCACCGGTCACGCCGAGCACGGCGAGCCGGTCCTGCCGGCCGCCGTCATCATGGGCGCCACCCTCGCCCTGGTCGTCGTCGGGGTTCTCGTGGCCTGGTGGATGTACGTGCGCCGCCCGGTGCCCGTCGTCCTGCAGCCCGCCAACCCCCTGGTGGAGGCCGCCCGCAAGGACATGTACCAGGACGCCGTCAACGAGGCCCTGGCCATGCGCACCGGCCAGGGACTGGTCCTGGCCACCGACGCCGTCGAGCGCTACGTCGTCGACGGCGCCATCGAGGGTGCCGCCGCCGGCACCGGCGCCCTGGGGCGCCTGACCCGCCGCACCGAGTCCGGGTACGTGCGCTCCTACGCCGGCTACATGCTGGCCGGAACGGTCCTCGTACTCATCGCCGTCCTGGCCGCCAGGTTCTGAGAGGACACGACACATGCCGACTCTTCCCGCATCGCTGCCCGTCCTGACCGTCATGGCGGTCACGCCGCTGGCCGGGGCGCTCCTGCTGTGGCTGGTCCCGCCGCTGCGCCGGCTCCACGCCCGCGCCGTGGGCCTCGTGTTCTCCCTGGCGGTCCTCGCCCTGGGCCTGTGGGCGTTGAGCGCCTTCGAGCTGGCTCAAGCCAGCACCGTCCAGCTGACCGACACCCACTCCTGGATCCCCGCCATCGGCGCCTCCTGGGCACTGGGCGTCAACGGCCTGGGCCTGTCCATGGTGCTGCTGGGCGCCTTCGTCACGCCCCTGGTGCTGCTCGCCTCCTGGGGTGAGGTCCCCGCCGACCGGCAGGGCCTGTTCACTGGGCTCGTCCTGACGTTGGAGTTCTTCGTCGTCGTCATCTTCTCGGCCCGGGACCTGCTCCTGTTCTACCTGTGCTTCGAGGCGATGCTCATCCCGGTGTACTTCCTCATCGGCTGCTTCGGCGGGCAGAATCGTCAGCGAGCCGCCCTGAAGTTCCTCCTGTACTCCCTGGCCGGCGGGCTCATCATGCTCATCGGCGTCATCGCCGTCTACCTGCACTCCGCCAAGAACGGCACCCCCAGCTTCCTCATCGACTCGGTGGCCGCCAACCTGCACGTGTCCACCTCCGCCGGTCACTGGATCTTCCTGACCTTCTTCATCGCCTTCGCCATCAAGGCGCCGCTGGTCCCGGTCCACACCTGGCTGCCCGACACCGCCGAGCAGGCCACCCCGGGCACCTCGGTGCTGCTCATCGGCATCCTGGACAAGATCGGCACCTTCGGGATGATCACCCTGGTTCTGCCGATCTTCCCCGAGGCCTCCCGCTGGGCCGCCCCGGTGATCCTGATCCTGGCGGTCGTCTCCATCATCTACGGGGGCCTGGCCGCCATCGCCCAGGACAACCTCTACCGCCTCATCTCCTACACCTCCGTGAGCCACTTCGGCTTCATGGTCCTGGGGATCTTCATCGGCAACCAGGTGGCCGCCAACGGCGCCATGGTCTACATGGTGGCCCACGGGCTGTCCATCGCCGGCCTCTACCTGGTCACCGGCTTCATGGCCCGGCGCACCGGGACGGTCGCCATCAGCGAGCTCGGCGGCATCGCCCGGGTCATGCCGTTGGTGGCAGGCACCTTCCTGGTCAGTGGGCTGGCCTCCATCGCCCTGCCGGGCCTGAGCGGGTTCGTGCCCGAGTGGATGGTGCTCTCCGGCACCTTCTCGGTCTCGTTGGCCCTGGGTGGTGCGGCCGTCGTCGGCGTCGTCATCGCCGCCGTCTACATGCTGCTGCCCTACCAGCGGGTCTTCACCGGGGCGCCCGCCCCCGAGCGCGTGGGCAGCCCCGACCTCGACGGGCGCGAGCGCCTCGTCGTCGTCCCCATCATCGCCGCGATGCTCGCGCTCGGACTGGCGCCCGGCGTCTTCACGTCCGCCTTCGACGACGTCGCCCGGCAGGTCGCGCTCACGGTGACCAGCTCCTCGCAGGCTGACGCCTCAGCCCGCGGCGCCGGTGACAGCCCCGATGCCGGCGGTGCGACTGAAGTGCCCGCCGCCTCCACCGCTACGGAAGGGAACACCAAGTGAGCCCCTCAGCCACTGCCCCGATCGTCAACTGGGACGCCCTGACACCGGTCCTCATCATCCTGGGCGCCGGTGTCCTGGGTGTCCTCGTGGAGGCCTTCATCGCCCGGCCCGCCCGTCTGGCCATCCAGTCCACGCTGAGCTTCCTGGCCATCCTGGCCTCCGGGGTCTCCCTGTTCCTGCGCTGGGGCGAGGTCAAGGCCGCCGGGGCCGCCGCCGCTGCCGTGCCCCAGTTCCAGCTCCCCAAGGGCTTCCTGCCGGGCGCCCGCATGTCCGCGGGCCTGACCGAGGACCCCTTCTCCATCGCCGCCCAGGGCATCCTCCTGGTCATCGGGCTGCTGGCCGTCCTGGTGATGGCCGACCGCACCTCCGTCGGCGACGGGGCCTTCGCGGCCCAGGCCGCAGACCGGCCTGGCAGCGCGGAGGAGAGTGAGTCCATCCTGGCCGGGTGGACCACGACCGAGGTCTTCCCCCTGACCCTGTTCTCACTGGGCGGCATGATGCTCTTCGGGGCCAGCAGCGACCTCATCACGCTGTTCGTCATCCTGGAGATGATCTCCCTGCCGCTGTACATCCTGGCTGCCACCGCCCGCCACCGCCGGCTGCTCAGCCAGGAGGCGGCGCTGAAGTACTTCGTGCTGGGTGCCTTCGCATCCGCCTTCCTCCTCATGGGCTCGGCCCTGCTCTACGGGGTGGCCGGCGCCGTCGACTACAAGACCCTGGGCGAGGCCGTGAGCAGCGCGGCGGGGCAGGACTGGCTCATCCTGGCCGGTCTCATGCTGGTGATCGTCGGCCTGCTGTTCAAGGTGGCGGCCGTGCCCTTCCACGCCTGGAGCCCTGACGTCTACCAGGGCGCCCCCACCCCGGTCACCGGCTTCATGGCCGCCGGGGTCAAGGCCGCCGCCTTCCTGGCCCTGGTGCGCTTCTACTACATGATCGCCGGCGCCATGGGCTGGGACCTGGCCCCCGCCCTGTGGGCCGTGGCGGCCCTGACCATGCTCCTGGGCACCGTCGTCGGTGTGGTTCAGCGCGACGTCAAGCGCATGCTCGCCTACTCGGCCATCGCCCACGCCGGCTTCATGCTCATCGGGATCCTGGCCTACTCCAAGGCGGCGATCTCCGCGCTCAGCTTCTACGCCCTGACCTACGGGATCGCCACCGTGGGGGCCTTCGGCATCATCACCCTGGTGCGCTCCAACCGTGACGGCTCCGTGGGCGGTGAGGACGGTGACCTGGAGGCCTTCAAGGGCCTGGGACGCCGCAGCCCCTGGGCGGCCGGAGCCATGACCGTCTTCCTGCTGTCCTTCGCCGGAGTGCCCCTCACGGCCGGCTTCATGGCCAAGTTCCGGCTCTTCGCCGCCGGCCTGAGCGGCAACGGGACGCCCGTCGTCATCCTCGCCATCGTCTGCTCGGCCGTGACCGCCTTCTTCTACATGAGGCTCATTGTGCTCATGTTCTTCCATGAGCCGGCCGGCGAGCGCTCCGTGGTCGTGGCCAGCCGCGGCCCGATCATCCTGGCGGTCAGCGTTGCGGTGATGGCCACAATTGGGCTGGGCGTTTTGCCGCAGGCCGCCTTCGACCTGTTCGACCAGACGGCTATGCTCCTTCCGTGATCGGATCACTGCCGCTGAGCGCCCCCGAGCTGGAGTCGCGCATCACCCCCGCTCTCCAGGCCATTGAGGACCGCCTCATGGAGGTGGTCACCAGCGCTGACGAGACCATCAACCCGCCAACCTCGCACCTGGCTGAGGCCGGGGGCAAGCGCCTGCGCCCGGTCCTGGCCCTGCTGACCGCCCAACTCGGCGACCCGGCCCTGGCCACCGGTGAACAGATCCGCGACGCCGGCGTGGCCGTGGAGCTGACCCACATCGCCACCCTCTACCACGACGACGTCATGGACGAGGCCCCGCTGCGCCGAGGCGCCCCGAGCGCCCAGACCGTGTGGGGCAACTCCGCCGCCATCCTCACCGGCGACGTCCTCGTGGCCCGCGCCTCCCAACTGGTGGCGGCGCTCGGCCCGCAGGCCGTCATGGCCCACGCCAAGACCTTTGAGCGCCTGTGCATGGGCCAGCTCCATGAGACCCTGCCGCGCCCGGCGGGTACCGACCCGGTGGACCACTACATCCAGGTCCTGGCGGACAAGACCGGCTCCCTCATCGCAGTGTCCGCCCGCTACGGGGCGATGCTCACCGGTGCCGGTGCGCGTACCGAGCAGATCGTGGAGGAGTTCGGTGAGCGGATCGGTGTGGCCTTCCAGCTGGCCGACGACGTCATCGACCTCATGAGCGACTCGGCCACCACCGGCAAGACCCCCGGCACCGATCTGCGCGAGGGCGTGGACACCATGCCGGTGCTGCTCCTGCGCAAGGCCCTGGCGGCCGGCGAGCTCGACGCCGCCGGCCAGGCCATCCTCTCGCGCCTGTCCACCGGTGACCTCTCCGACGACGCCTTCCTGGCCGACGTCGTCGCTCGCCTGCGAGAGCACCCCGTCCTGGCCCGTACCCGCGAGATGGCCATGGCCTGGGCGGCTCAGGCGGTTGAGGGCCTGGAGGGTCTGGAGGAGGCTGCCCTTGACGGGACCCGGCAGCGCCTGGCCCGGGCCGGCGTCGAGGGCGAGACTGCCGTGGCGGCTATGGCTGACGCCGGTGAGCGGGTGAGGCAAGTGCGTGTAGCTATGGAGGACTTCGCCCGCATCCTCGTGGACCGGGCCGCCTGAGCATCCGACCTGGGAGCCGATGAGGCTTTGCAGCTACCCATGACTCCCCATGGGTTCATGGGGAGCCGATGGGGAGTGGTGGGTAGTTCCCCATCGTGGGTACTGGATTGCGGTGCATAGGGTGCCAAGTACGTGTCCCCAATGCGTTGAAAGGTTCCCGACATGCCGTCCTCCATGCCGATGTCTTCTGAAACCTGCGCCCGACTGACCCGACGTGGTGTCCTGACCCTGCCCGCCCTGGCCGGTGCGGGGACTGTTCTGGCAGGTTGTGGGGCGCTCAAGAAGGGCAGCTCCGCCTCCTCTGGGAAGAGCTCGGGTGCCGCGTCCCCGCGTGCTGCTGCCACCGCGACTGGCCCCCACGGCGGGATCATGCTGGATGCGGGATGGAAGGGTGTGCCGCTTTCGGTTGAGGTGGGGCCTGCCGTCGTCAAGGACAAGTACGCAATCGTGCGTCTGGGCATCGTGGTGAGTTCAAAGGCCAAGAGGGTTCCGAAGGATCTGACTGTCAGTCAGACATTCGAGACCAAAAGTAACTGGTCTTCAATGCGAGGCCTGAAAATGCTGTCGATGGAGAAAGGGCTGGTGTTCCCGGAGCTGAGTACAAGGGGGGACGGGCTCACCGACTCCCTGACGAAGGACAAGCCTGTGGAACTGTTTCCGGTCTTCATGGCGCCCGGAGACGGTGTGAAGACAGTTGAGCTGTTTATGCCGCAGATGACAGTGGCGATCGGGATTCCGGTTGTGGAAGCAAGTGCTGTCGACTACTCGGTTGATGATGTCCTTGCCAAGGCGGAGCTCGATGAGGCGGATCCCGGCCCCTTTGCAATGAATAGCATTGTTCTTTCTGCTGACGGTTCGTCGGACACGAAGAAGAATGAGAAGTCGACAACGGTGACGGTGGATGGGGATGTCACCTTCGAGACTGACTCCGATCAGCTCTCGGCCCAGGCTGATGCCGTACTGGCCAATGTGGTGGAGCAGATCAAGAAGTACCCCTCTGGAGGGGATCTGACGATCACGGGTCACACCGACGACGTGGCTGATGATGCGCACAACCAGGATCTGTCGGAGCGGCGCGCCAAGGCGGTGTCGGACCGGCTCAAGAAGCTGACGGACTTGTCCACATGGAAGGAGTCGGTCTCGGGCAAGGGGAGTCTGCTCCGCGGGTACCAAACGACTCCGACGAGCACCGGCAGGCTAACCGTCGTGTGGAGATCACGTTGATGCCCTCAAAGCCCGCCGAGGCCAGTGTGCCACCGAGTGCGAGTGCGGTACCGTCGTCGACTGCGATGCCGAAGCCTGTCGGTCCTGTGGGTAAGGGGCCTGATGGTGTCGACGTGAAAGTCGGTGGTAAGACCGTCCGTATGTCGATTAATGGCGTCTTCCGTGTTGGAGGGTATCTCGCAGGAACTCTCATGCTGACTGCATCGGAGAGGGTTTATGTTGACAACTGGGAGTTCCTGATTCCGCCGGAGATTGAGGGACCTCATTCCTGGGATGGTTGGATGATGGGTGTCTATAACCTCACGCTTCTTAGTGCTGGTCAGCGATATCTGGGGGTCGATTATTCGTATTCTGATGGGAGCTGGGTGATGCTTTCCAATGATTTCGTGTTTGAGATCCAGCCCGGTGAGGCGACACGTTTTCCGGTTGTGTGGCCAGATACGGGGGAGGACTCTGTCACATTGGATTTGCCCGCGGGCGGGGGAGTCTGGGAACGTGTTGCTGCCCGCCTCACCGACATTCCGGTCGTCAACGCGTAGCGGCCCGGTCGCTTAGAAGGGCGGGGCCTCGTCAATGAGGGGCGCCAGTCCGAGGGTGTGGGCGGCCTGGGGGTAGGGGGTGGGCTCGTAGTCTCCAGCTCTCTGGCCGGGGCGGGGGCCGCGAGTCTCGAACCGGGCCCTGCCGCTGCGGCTGCGGCTGCGGCTGGTGTTGGTGTTGGTGCTGAGACTGGTGTGGTTGTGGGCCTGATTGTCGAGTGTTCTGTCAAGGGCCCGGTTGAGGCGGTTGAGGATGTCGGGGCTGATCTGCTGGCTCAGGTCGGCCGGGACGACCGAGCCGGGGACGTAGCGCTGGTGGGGGCCGACCCTCTTGGGGTGGCGGGT
>NZ_KV811040.1:181114-188343 GCF_001812965.1 Actinomyces sp. HMSC075C01 | reverse complement strand
ATCATATTCACCTACACCCCATGAATAAGCCTCAATGTCGGGAACCATTTCGCGCGGCGCCTTGGCCAGCGCACGTTGGAAGCACTCAATACCTTTTTCGTACCTCTTTGTAAAGTAGAATGTGACGCCACGTACGCGATATACGTCGACGGTGTCTTCGCCGAGCTCATCCAGAACATAGGCCTCATCTGCATAGTGTTTTGCTTCTCGCCAGTTTTCCTCCGCTAGCTCGATCCACGCAGAGATCACATGGGCGTTTGGATCGTCGGCATGCTCGTTTCGTGCCTTACGTGCGGCAATGCTGGCCGCTCCTGGGTCGTCGGCGAAATAGTACGTCCAGGCGCGACCAATCCAGTCGATATCCTGCTCAGCCACTTCGGGCAGTGCGCGCAGCGAGCGGTCGTATGCATCGCGCGAGTCTTCGTTTGAGAACACGTTCGAGGCGTTCTCAATCATCTTGAGCTTTGCTCTCGCCTCTTCGCCGCGGCTACCGTTTAGTGACGCGCGTTGCCGCCACTGCATACGAATCTTATTCAACTGCACCTGAATATCGGGGGTGGCGTCGTCTTTGTCCAGGTTCAGTTCCTGGTAGTAATCGACCACGGCGACAGTCTGCTCATATGCCATCTCAGGGGTTCCTAACTCAACGATTCGGGATTCGGAGAGGAAAGCAAAGCGAGTGGTAGACGCATCGTTGCGCGCACGCACTGGTGCTGTCCTGGCTCGCATTCGCTTGGCGGAACCGAGATTAGTGAGACCGCGGCGTAATAGACCAGTCTGAGTGTTAAGACTGAGAAGTAAGACCTACCGAGGAGTGCTGATGTGTGGTAGTGCGTGTGTGTTGTTGAGGGTGGGTGCTTTTGATTGTGAGGTGGCACAAGTGGCGCCCGACGATATAGTAGAAAATCTCAGTGCGACATGGCTGTCGTCTACGGATGGGTGCGTGTGCCCAAGGATGCTGGCGTGGTGTTCCGTCTCAAAATGTGGTCAATCGATGAAGTGGTAGGAATTGATCTGCATCAGAGTGGAGTGTTGAGGCGTCAACGATTGAAGTGTCTCTCTGAGATTTTTTGGCTTCATTCTTGGGGGAGGTCTTGCCTGTCGCGCCTGAAAGGTTGACGAAAGTTTGCTGAGTCTCCTGGAGGGGGTGTCGGCGTCTTCGTGCCGTAACTAATCTGTCTGCTGGTGCTGGCCAGCTGCGTCTGCTGGCTTCGTTGTTGAATCATGCGTAGTGATGAGGAGATCAATGTGGATCAGGCGTGCTCGATCATTGTGGTTGACGACCACGACATCATTGCTAAGGGCTGCCGCCTGGTGTTTGAGGATGCCGGTATGCCGTGGTCGGTGTGCTGGTACGCCAGCCTGCGTGATGTGGCGTGGCCCGATGGTCGGGTGCTGGTGGTGCTGGATCTGCGGCTGGAGGATGGCTCGACGCCAACGCAGAACCTGCGTGAGATCGAGCGGCGCGGCTTGCCCGTCATCGCCTATACGTCGGCGGAGAGCCCGATCCTGGTGCGTGAGGCGATTGCCGGGGGAGTGCTGGCGATCGTGCGTAAGTCTGGGCCATCGAGCGACCTAGTGCTGGCGATCCAGGATGCGCTGGATGGCAGGCCGAGTGCGAGCTTGGACTGGGCAGCGGCGCTGGATGCCGACGAGGACTTCGTCGTCGACTACCTGGCGCCGATCGAGGCTGACGTCCTGGCGCACTACGCGGAGGGTGAGAAGTCTGAGACGGTGGCCCGGATCCTGAGCCTGTCGAAGAACACCGTCAACACCTACGTGGCGCGCATCCGAGACAAGTACCGCGCCGCTGGGCGCCCAGCGGACACCCGCGTCGACCTCTTCCGCCGAGCGGCCGAGGACGGGCTGGTGAGCTACTATGACTGACCGCCTCGGCAGGGACGCTGAGCCAGTTAGTTCCCCAGGTGAGTACCGGCTGCATGTGCGCCGTCTGGTGGCGTTGTTCGCCGGCCTTGGCGTCCTGGAGATTGGCATTCTGTCTGGCCCAACGGTCTACTTGACCGAGGGTGTGAATCCGATGGCAGCCGCCCTGCTCCTGGCACCGATTGTGGTGCTGGCGGTGGTGATAGCCGGCGTGGCGACGGGCACGATCTATCTTCGCCGCTGTGGGAGGCCGCGGCGAGACCTGCTGCGCAGAGCCGATCGGTTGCTCGCTGGCCTACTCGCAGCGCTTCTCGGTGTTTATGTTGCCGTGGCGTGTGTCCTCGCTGCTGTGCGGGTCCTGCCGATTGCGGCACCGGGCGACGCGCTGGCGCGGATGCACCCGTTACTGGGGTGGTACTTCGTCATCGCCGCGGCGGCTGCTGTGGTGCTGACGCGGCGATGGCGCTTCACGTTCGTGGTGGCGCTGGCACCGCTGCTGGTCATGGTCAATGCCACGGCGATCGGTGAGCTGCAGTTCGTATCGGTGGAAGACGTCATGCTCGATATGGCAACCAATCTGGCCACCATCGGTGCGCTGACTTGGCTCCTCCGGCTGGCGGAGGCCTCGGACGCCAGCGGTGCCCAGCAGCGTGCACAGGCTGTGGAGCTAGCCGCCCGGCAGGCCAGCACCCGAGCCCAGCATGAGGCCAACAGCTTCATCCACGATCACATTCTCTCTGCCCTGATCGCCGTCGCCAACGGCCTGCCCGACCGGGCCGCTCTCCGCGGTAGCGCCCGCCAGGCGCTCGACTCACTCAGCGCAGAGACGGCAGTGGCCAGCCCGGTTACTGCCAGCACACTGCTGAACGACGTTGCCCGACGGGTTGGCGTCATGGCTGGCGATATCCGTACCGACGTCGTTCTCACCCGCGAGCACGAGATACCGTCCGAGGTAGCACAGGCGATCACCGAGGCCACGCTGGAGGCCGTGCGCAACTCACTGCGCCACGCCGGTAGCGAAGACACGCCGGTGATGCGCACGGTGACTCTGACCAGCGATGCCTGCGGTGTCAGCATCGAGGTAAATGACAACGGATGCGGCTTCGACCCTGCCGTGGCCGGGCGCGGAAGGCACGGTGTATCCGGCTCGATCATCGCTCGCATGCACGACGTCGGCGGCCGTGCGACCGTTGACTCAGCACCGGGGGAAGGCGCCTGTGTCACCTTGCGATGGCGACCTGTCCTGGTTGAGGCTGATCGACAACGACCCGAGCACGCAGCCGTCGCCCAGAACGAGGCAGCCAGCTGGGAGCGGTCGCTGTCTGCCTCCATGGAGTCCCCTGGTGCCCGTGCCATCGCCGCAGGGCTCGCCCTGGTGCATTTCATCCTGCTTGTCTACGAATGCGCCGTGCACAGCTATTGGCACTGGCCTCCAGCAGCGCTGAGCTTCATCGCACTGCTGCTGCCTGCCGTCCTTCTGCTCAAGACATGGCCGGACTCCCTGCTCCCACGCTGGGTAGCGCAGCTAACTGTCATCGTCATCGCTGCGGTCAACTTTCTCGTGCTCCCGCAGATCATCACCACCGGCTGGCCCGGCTACGCGTCGTGGTGTACTGGCGCCGGCAACGACCTGAGCTGCGGCCTGCTGATGCGCGGCCGCCCCGTGTATGCCTGGGCAGGCAGTGCAGCCACGACACTGGCCACCGCCTACTGGGTCATCTCCACCGGGCGGCCACTACTCATGATCTTCACCTACATGCTCGGCCACTACTTCACCCTCGCCAGCTGGCACGGTGTGGCCCACCTGTCCACCCGAGCCACCACACAGATCGCCGCCACCCAGCGAGAAACCGCCCGGCTCCAGGCGCAGCAGCGCGCCCACGAGGAAGCCGACCGCATCATGACCAGCCGCATGGCATCCGTCCGCCAGCGCGTTACACCCCTCCTGACCCAGATCGCTGACGGCACAGCACCAACGCCGGAGCTGCGCAGCCAGGCCTACCTACTCGAGGCCGAGCTGCGCGACGAGATTCGGGCCCCGTTCTTCACCGGCACTAGCATCGTGACGAGTGCTCAGGCCGCCCGCCGACGCGGCACCGAGGTCATCCTCCTGGACGACTCCGGCGACACCACCACCATCGACGACCGCACGCGGGCCAACGCAGTCAACTACGTCACCAAGCTCCTCAACCTCACCCAGAGCAACCGTGTCGTCATCCGCCTCAACCCACCCCGGCGCCCCACACTCCTGACCATCGTCACCGACGACACCCGATACCGACTCGACAGGCAGGGAGAACTGATGGTCCAGAATGATGCGTAGATACCATGACGAGTAGTTCGTAACGATAGTTATCTGGAGGAGGAATGTATGGATCAGGCGTGTTCGATTATCGCGATCATCAATAACAGCGTTATCGCCTTGGGGTGCGAGAATACTTTTGAGGCTGAGGGACTTCCATGGGCTGTTTCGTGGTATCCCAGCCTTTCGGATGTCGAATGGCCCGATGGGCGGGCAGTCGTTCTTCTCGACCCTGTTCTGCTGGATCACTCGAGTCCGGTGGAGAATATTCGAGAAATAAACCGACGGGATGTGCCTGTCATTGCCTACAGTGAAACGCTCGACGATCATGTCATTAGTGAGATTCTTGCGGAAGATGTGGTGGCTTTCGTTCGCATGTCGGCTCCGCACAGTGAGCTCGTCCAGGCGATTCGCGATGCGTTGTCCGGCAGGCCTCATGAGAGCCTTGGCCGCATGAAGGTCATGCTTCGGTATGGTAGAGAGAAGGCTGAGGGGCTGGCACCCATGGAACTCAAAGTGTATGAGCGGTATAGTCGTGGCTATACCAAAGCTGCTATTGCGCGAGAGCTGAACGTGTCGATGAACACTGTCAGCACCTATCTTGCTCGCGTCAGGGAAAAACTTACGACAAGTGATTCTGAGGAGTAATATCTACGAATCGCCCTCGAAGTGTCTGTGGCCTTTCGCTTGGTAGTTCCCCGCCCGGCTGTGCCGCGATGTGGATTGGGTAGAAGTGGGCAGTTGTATTACTGAGTCTGGAAACAGACTTCACTCCTCATCCCTAGCTACCTCCACCATCACGATGGTGCGGTAGGTGGTCATGCGGGTGTGGAGGCCGGGGGTGAGCTGGCTATGGTCTTGGTAGAAGACGGTGCGCATGGGGGCGTCCTGGCCGGTGATGGATACGGCCAGGACGGCGTCGTCGGGTTCGACGGCCTGGGCGTCGGGTAGGTCGAGGGCGAGGCGGTGGCGGCGCATGGTTAGCCCGTCGCGTGAGACCTGGGGGCTGGTGATCTGCTCTAGATCAAGCGTGATCTCTCGTGGGCTCTTGCTGGAGGGGTAGTGCCAGACCTGGATGAGGGGCGCCTTGGCGGGGAGGTCGCTGTTGGTCATCTGGTCGATGATGACCATCAAGTTGGTGCCGTTGCCGCCGAGCTGGATGCTGAGTGTCTCGGTGCCGAGCCGTCCGGCGACCTGGGCGAAGTAGACCAGGTCGCGGGCGATGATCGGCATGCCGGCGTCGCTCCAGCGGCGGGCGGTGCGTTGGTCGCGCCAGTCCTGCTCGGGTGAGAGTGCTTCGGTGGTGAGCTGGAGGCGGTCAAGGACGGTGTCGGCCGGAGCGGACAGAGACAAGGCGGCGGCTGCCTCGTTGCGGCCGCTGTGCTGGTAGCGGGCCAGCTCGCGCTGAAACAGCAAGAAGGCGTCCAGCAGGTCATCGCCGCCGCAGACCTGCCGCAAGGTGGCGAAGGTGCTGAACTTCTGCACCGTCAGCTGCCCGTAGGCCTTGCGCAGGGCCAGCAGCTCAGTCAGCACCTGCTGCTCCAGCGTGACGCGCTGCTCGGCCTCATCCGTGGCGTCGCCTATGGGGAAGACGCCATGTGGCAGCGGGGTGACTGGTTCCGGGGGCGTGCTCATGGCCCCTATTCTCACCGACTGGTTTGGCACCGTGCTGTGCAGATGCAGCACGGTGCACTTTTCTGTCACGACACCGCCAATGGCGGCGGGTTCTCCTAGATATGCCAGATCAACCGAACGCCAGCGCCGAGGTCGCTTCTAGGCGGCGCGGCAGGCAGATGGCGTGATCTGGGCGGCCACAGGGCCGCATGCGTCATCCCAAGCGGTGGCAGCGGAACCGCTCCAGGGTGAGCGCTTCCCCAGCCGTCGTCTTCCTCTCTTCTCTTCTCGAAAGGACTCCTCATGGCTTCTACCAATCTCAGCCTCTTCTCGCCCCAGCGCACCCGGATGGGGGTGGTGCTGGGCAATGGCCAGGCCCGGGTGACCAGGCGGGAGATCGAGCAGGTCGCCGCCCAGGCAGAAGTAGCCGCCCAGGCCGAGCAGGCCCGGGCCTTCCTGACCTCCCAGGTCCTGACCAACATCGCCACGCTGGTCACCCAGGCCGAGGCCCAGACCCGCATCGCCCCCGGCGGTGCCCAGTTCTACGAAGCGATCATCACGGGGTATGCGCTGGGGGCTGGGCAGCGGATCGGGCAGCTGTAGGCGGCGGAGTCAGTACCGGAACGTCGCCAGCTCGGTAGTGAGCACTCTGTCTCGTGCCTTCTTTCCTTCTCTCACTTCTTTCTTTCATCTCTTCTCGTCTTCGGAGGTTTCATCATGACGGTCGTAATCGGGATCCTGGCCCTCATCGGTCTGGCAGTGGTGGGCGCAATCGGCTGGGCGTTCGCCCAGGGAGTGCGCGACGGCCTGGCAGCGTGGCGGGAAGCGCCACCGGGCGGAATGAGTCAGCCGGTGCCCGTGGGCGAGTCGCCGCTCTTGCTCTCTGCCGCGCTGCCGAGCAGCTACCAGGCCGGTCAGCTCGCCGGTGAGGTTGCCGCCAGCTGGCGCTCCGCACACCAGGCGGCCAGAGCAGCTGGCGCAGGCATACCGGCCAGCTCATCCTGGGCAGCTGCCCTGGCCCTGGGCAGCGAGCTGAGCCAACAGCGCCAAGAAGCCGGCCGGGCTATGCAAGCAGCGATGGCCCAGGTGCTGCAGGACAACGAGCAGGCAGTACGAGCGGCTGGTGAGGCCAGCGGAAGGCGCGACACCAGTAATGGAGGGAGTGGTGCCAGCAGCGGTGACAGTGTCACTGACGGGAGTAGCGGCAACGGCGCCAGTGGTAGCGGTGGTGTGGCTCCAACTAGTACGGGGCCGGATGAGGCCAACAAGGGTGGCAGCACGTCGCCTGATGCGAGTTCTGGCCTGACGAACAGTGGTGGCAGCAACGGCACGGCAGAGGCGGCCCGTCCCACCTGGCCGGCTCACTCGCCCTCGCGTCGCCCGCCGCGGCCGCGTCCCAGGCGGTGCACGCAGCAGCGACCGGCTCGGT
>NZ_KV811040.1:180321-181014 GCF_001812965.1 Actinomyces sp. HMSC075C01 | reverse complement strand
GTGCACGCAGCAGCGACCGGCTCGGTCGGACGAGTGGCAGCCGTGAGCAATCGGCTCCATTCTCCGCCCACATGCTGCGTCGTTTTCGCCCACTTGTTGCAAAAACTACAGCACCGACTTTCGTGGCCACTAAATGGTGCGTGTGTCCATTTTGTGTGCTGGGGTGGCACCACAGAAACGGCTCACAAGCGGCGTGTGTCGCGTCGCTTGGCAATGTAAATTCTCGGCTCTTGCTTCGAATAAGTGTTCGTGGAATGTATGGGATAAGGGCAACTTGCTGCCGAAGTGCGAAATAGCTGGCGGCTGGCTCGCCCGGAGTAAATAGCACGTATGAACAAAAAAGGAGGGACATCATGCAGCAGACGAAACAGACAAGACGAGCATGCGCTGGGGGAGCGGCCTCTCGGCGAGGTGACGTGGCCAGGCAGGAAGGCGCAGCGACGAAGCAGAACGCCAGCGTGACGGCGTCCGGTGCTGGCTCGCTAACAGAGGAACGCCGTACTGACCGACCTCGTGCTGGAGACATGACGATTCACAGTACCGGTGCCTCAGCCAGTCGGAGCAGTTCCGAGGGCGCTGGCTCATCACCCGCCATCCCTGGCCTGCCGCCTGGTGGCTTTGCCACCATCCTGGTCGATCCGCCCTGGCCCCTTCAGGGCGGTGAGAAGCACTACCGGACGATGAGCCTGGCGC
>NZ_KV811040.1:178496-180221 GCF_001812965.1 Actinomyces sp. HMSC075C01 | reverse complement strand
CTACCGGACGATGAGCCTGGCGCGGATCAAGGCCTTGCCGGTGGGGCATTTGGCGGCCCGTGATGCCCACCTGTGGCTGTGGACGACCAACGCGCTCTTGCCAAAGGCGTATGAGGTGGCCGAGGCCTGGGGCTTTACGGTGCGCAGCCCACTGACCTGGGTGAAGTTCCGCCTGGGCCTGGGTGGCCGCTACCAGCTGCGTAACGCCACCGAGCAGCTGCTGTTCTGCACCCGAGGGAAAGCGCCCTTGGGGTCGCGCTCCCAGCCGACCTGGTTCAACGCCCCAGTACAAGAGCACTCGCGCAAGCCGGCTGAGCAGTTCGCCATTATCGAGCGGGTCAGTCCTGGGCCGTACCTGGAGCTGTTTGCCCGTAGGCGGCCAGAGTCAAACCAGCCCTGGGCGGTGTGGGGCGACCAAGTAGCGAGCGACATCCGCATCCCTGGCTTTGCCGTGCCGCGTTATAGCGAGCGGGCGCACGAGAACGAGGAGGCCCTGCGATGAGTCGGCCGTGGCATGACAAGTACCCCCTGTGCAGTCTTCGAGGAGATGGTGATGATGAGCGATTCGAGGCGTTCTCTGCCTGGCAGCCTGCTGCGATGCGGCGTCGGCCTGCTCCTGATCGCGATGGGGCTGAGGTGGATCGTCGCCATCGTGCAAAGCAGCTGGCCCTGGCTCGTCGGGCTGCTCGCCGTGAGCGCCGCCGCCTGGCTGGCAGTGCGCTGGTGGCGCAGCCGACGGGAGTGGTGAGGGAGCCGCTCAGAAGCGAGCGACAGACGGATAGGCGTCGTGAGGTGGGCCAGGCCGAGCAGTGCCCGAGTTGGCCCGTCGACGACAAAACGCAGCGGACACGTTCCCGCCGGCGTCTCAGTTCTTACTCCACTACTGGAGACCACCGAAAGAACGGTGGACGGCCTCATACCCCAAGGAGGCACTCATGATGGCCCTCTACCACGGTGGTCGCCCTGGTTCATCGCGGCAGGTGCGGCTGGTGCCGGTGCGGCAAAGCAGCATGGATCACCGGGCGGTGGCGCGGATTGTGCTGGCACTGGCGCGGCAGATGGCGGCGGAGGCAGATGAGGCTGCGGAGCCAGCGGCGGATGAGGCGGTTTCCCCAGGTACGGGGGCCTGCTCGAGAGATGAACCTGGCACCAGCGATGGGCCGGCTGCCGGGAGTGATGCGGCGGCTCCGTGGGATGGCGCTCATAGCGGGCAGAGCGCCCGTGGTATCGCCTCGGTGGGGCGCTGTGCTGCGAATGAGCCCCTGTCGCCATCGCCTAGTGGTTGCTCGGCAGGTCGGTGTGCTCGCCAGCGTCATGACGGTGCTCGCTACGTGGCTCATGGCACCCCTTCCACGACGTCCCACGTTTTGCCGGATCGTGCTGGTGCGGCTGAATCCGGTGAAGTCGCCGCTCCGTCCTCCACGCCGGGAGGCACCCCGTGATGGCCCCCGCAACCCGCCCCTTGGCATGGCACCAACTCCGCTTTGCTCTGCCGCTTGCCCAGGACGCAGCGGTGGGGTTGGTGGAGCGGCTCCTGGCGGATGGTTCGCTGGGGCGGGTGGTGCTGGAGCTGCGCGCCTCGGGTGGGCAGGCCACCTGGGCGGTGGGCTCGGCTGCGGGTGAGCGGTTGGTCTCGGTGGTGCGTGAGCTGGTGCCGGGCTGCCGGGTGTCTCGTGGCTTCTCGCGGCGGGCGGTGGATCAGGCGGTGGTGGTGTCAGCCCGGCC
>NZ_KV811040.1:175716-178396 GCF_001812965.1 Actinomyces sp. HMSC075C01 | reverse complement strand
CGGAGCGAATGGTGACGGCACCAGTGGTGAGCCGGCGGCTGGCACGCCCCGTCCCTTCTGGCCGGCTCACGCGCCCTCGCGTCGCCCGCCGCGGCCGCGCCCCAGGCGGTGCACGCAGCAGCGACCGGCTCGGTCGGACGAGCGGCAGCCGTGAGCGTCTGCATCCCAGCATGGCGCTGCGTCGACGACCCGCTGACCGTTCGGATGCCGTCGCAATCGTCAGCAATCCTCACCCACGTGCTGCGTCGTTTTCGCCTGCTTGTTGCAAAAACTACAGCACCGACTTTCGTGGCCATTAAATGGCGTGTGTGTCCATTTTGTTTCCTGGGGTGGCACCACAGAAACGGCTCAAAAGCGGTACGTGTCGCGTCGCTTGGTAATAGTGAATCCGGAGGCCTTGCAACAAACAAGTGTTCGTGGAATGTATGGGATAAGGGCAACCGGCTGCCGATGCGCGAAAAGCTAGCAGTGGGATAGCCCGGAGCAAATAGCACGTATGAACAAAAAGGAGGGACACTATGCAGCAGACGAAACAAGCAGCCCGGCGATGTGCTGGGGGAGCGGCGGCTCGGCACGGTGAGGCGGCCAGGCAGGCCAGCGTAGCAGTGATACCAGGTGCTGGCATGGCACGACCGGGCGACGCGGTGAGCGCTGGAGCTGCCACCAGCGCTACGGTGCTCAGCCAAGACTGCACGGGTAATGCCGCCGGTAGCGACAGGAAAGCCGGCGTGCCGACCGGGGGCACTGGCTCATCATCCGCCATCCCTGGCCTGCCGCCTGGCGGCTTTGCCACCATCTTGGTCGATCCGCCCTGGCCGGCTCAGAGTGGTGAGAAGCACTACCGGACGATGAGCCTGGCGCGGATCAAGGCCCTGCCGGTGGGACGCTTGGCGGCCCGTGATGCCCATCTGTGGCTGTGGACGACCAACGCGCTCTTGCCGAGGGCGTATGAGGTGGCCGAGGCCTGGGGCTTTACAGTGCGCAGCCCCCTGACCTGGGTGAAGTTCCGCCTTGGCCTGGGTGGCCGCTACCAGCTGCGTAACGCCACCGAGCAGCTGCTGTTCTGTACCCGAGGGAGAGCTCCGCTGGGGTCGCGCTCTCAGCCGACCTGGTTTAACGCCCCCGTCACTGAGCACTCACGCAAGCCGGCTGAGCAGTTCGCCATTATCGAGCGGGTCAGCCCTGGGCCGTACCTGGAGCTGTTCGCCCGCCGCAGGCCAGAGTCGAACCAGCCCTGGGCGGTGTGGGGCGACCAAGTAGCGAGCGACATCCGTATCCCCGGCTTTGCCGTGCCGCGGTACAGCGAACGCGTTGAGAAGGCGGAAGCGATGCCGCAGACGGCGGTGGCTGGTGCGTCCTGTGGTGACGACAGAGATGACAGTGCTGTCGGTACCGGCAAGGAGGTAACGCGATGAGTCGGCCGTGGCGAGACAAGTACCCAATTCGCAGTCTTCGAGGAGATGGTGATGATGAGCGATTCGAGGCGTTCTCTGCCTGGCAGCCTGCTGCGATGCGGCGTCGGCCTGCTCCTGATCGCGATGGGGCTGAGGTGGATCGTCGCCATCGTGCAAAGCAGCTGGCCCTGGCTCGTCGGGCTGCTCGCCGTGAGCGCCGCCGCCTGGCTGGCAGTGCGCTGGTGGCGCAGCCGACGGGAGTGGTGAGGGAGCCGAGCAGAAGCGAGCGGCAGACAAATCGGTGTTATCAGGCGGAACAGGCTGAGCAGCGGCATCAGTCGCGATGGGATGGTCGCAGCTCGAGTCCCGCGCTTGATACTGAGACAGCCAGCCGGAATCGACGCACTCACTCCACTGCTGCAGACCGCCGAAAGAACGGTGGACGGCCTCACTCCTCAAGGAGGCACTCATGATGGTCCGTTACGCCGGTGGTCGGCCTGGTTCGTCGCGCCAGGTGCGGCTGGTGCCGGTGCGGCAAAGCGGCATGGATCACCGGGCGGTGGCACGGATTGTGCTGGCTTTGGCGCGGCAGATGGCGACGGAGGCGGATGAGGCTGTCGAGTTGTCGACTGAGCAGACAGGATCTCGGCGACCTGGCGCAATGCGTGCGGCCAGCTCGATGTCGGCACGGCACTGCATGACAGAACGTCTCCCGCATTGTCGTCAAACCAGTGCTCATCACTCGGCTTATGAATCTGCTACGGCTGGCTGCTCCAGTTCCTCCTCGTCCGACGAGGCCACTGCTCCCTCCTCCACGTCGGGAGGCACCCCGTGATGGCCCGCCCCACTCGCCCCCTGGTGTGGCACCAACTGCAGTTTGCCCTGCCGCTCGCCCAGGACACAGCGGTCGGTTTGGTGGAGCGCATTCTGGCGGATGGTTCGCTTGGTCGGGTGGTGCTGGAGCTGCGCGCTGCGGGTGGTCAGGCGGTCTGGGCGGTGGGCTCGCGCGCGGGTGAGCGGTTGGTCTCTGTGGTGCGGGAGCTAGTGCCGGGCTGCCGGGTGTCGCGTGGAGTGTCGCGGCGGACGGTGGATCAGGCGGTGGTGGTGTCAGCCCGGCCGGTGGGAACGCTGCTGGCGACGGAGCGGTTGGCGGCGGTGGTGCGAGCGGTGTTGGCTGCAATGGCGGTGACGGCTGAGGGTGAGGAGCTGGTGGTTCAGCTGCAGCTGGGACGGCGCTTTGCCCCGGAGGCTTTGGGGCGGGTGGAGCCGCAGGGCTGGCTGGAGCT
>NZ_KV811040.1:174884-175616 GCF_001812965.1 Actinomyces sp. HMSC075C01 | reverse complement strand
TGGATCAGGCGGTGGTGGTGTCAGCCCGGCCGGTCAGGGTGGGACTGGCGACGGAGCGCCTCAGCGCGGTGGTGCGGGCTGTCCTGGCGGCCTTAGCAACCACGGCGAAGGATGAGGAGCTGGTGGTGCAGCTGCAGCTGGGGCGGCGCTTTGCCCCGGAGGCTCTGGGGCGGGTGGAGCCGCAGGGCTGGCTGGAGCTGCTCGGGCTCGTACCGATTCCATCTCTTAGTGGTGAGCGGGGTCGGCGGATGCGGGCACAGGTGGGGCGGCATCGAGCAGCAGTCTGTCTGCGCTTGGGGGTGCGGGCCGCCTCGCCGCTGCGCCAGCGGACGCTGCTGCAGGGGTTACTCGGGGCGCTGCGCCTGGTGGAAGGCCCAGGGGTGCGGCTGCGGGCCCGCACGGATAACCCCGCCAAGTTGGATTCGGTGCGGCGGCCGTGGCGGGCGGGGCTGGAGCTGGGTGCGGGAGAGATTGTGGCGATGGCTGGTTGGCCTATTGGTGAGCTGCCGTTGCCGCTGCTGGGGAGTGGGCACCCGCGCCTGGTGGCCCCGCCGCCGGAGGTGGCGTCTGGGTCGTCCCAGCGCGTCGTTGGGGCCAGTGCGGTGCCAGGCGAGACCGGGCTCATACGCCTGCCAATTACCGACGCCGTCTACCACACGCATCTGCTGGGGCCGACTGGTGTGGGTAAGTCGACGGTGCTGCTGTCGTTGGCGCTGGCTGATGCGGCTGAGG
>NZ_KV811040.1:174164-174784 GCF_001812965.1 Actinomyces sp. HMSC075C01 | reverse complement strand
CTCTTAGTGGTGAGCGGGGTCGGCGGATGCGGGCGCAGGTGGGGCGGCATCGGGCGGCGGCGAGTCTGCGTCTGGGGGTGCGGGCGGCCTCACCCTTGCGCCAGCGGACGCTGCTGCAGGGTTTGCTGGGGGCGCTGCGCCTAGTGGAGGGGCCGGGGGTGCGGCTGCGGGCTCGTACGGAGCACCCGGCTAAGTTGGATTCGGTGCGGCGGCCGTGGCGGGCGGGCCTGGAGCTTGGTGCAGGAGAGATTGTGGCGATGGCGGGCTGGCCTATTGGTGAGCTGCCATTGCCGCTGCTGGGTAGTGGGCACCCGCGCCTGGTGGCCCCGCCGCCGGAGGTGGCGTCTGGCTCGTCCCAGCGCGTCGTCGGGGCCAGTGCGGTGCCAGGAGAGACTGGGCTGGTGCGCTTGCCGATTACCGACGCCGTCTACCACACGCATCTGTTGGGGCCGACGGGTGTGGGTAAGTCGACGGTACTGCTGTCGTTGGCGCTGGCTGATGCGGCTGAGGGCCGGGGCCTGCTCCTGCTCGACCCCAAGGGGGACTTGGCGACGGACTTCGTGGCGCGCCTGCCTCAGGAGCGGGTGGGTGATGTGGTGGTGCTGGATCCGACCAATCCC
>NZ_KV811040.1:173306-174064 GCF_001812965.1 Actinomyces sp. HMSC075C01 | reverse complement strand
GCCGCTGCTGACCAACTCGGCCTTCCGACGCCGGGTACTGGCACTGGCCCCACTTGATCCTTTGGGCACGGATGTCTTCTGGCAGGGCTATGAGGCCAAGCCGGTACGGACCCAGGCGGTGGAGATAGCCCCGGTGCTCAACAAGCTGCGCCAGCTGATGCTGCGTCCAGGACTGCGGGCGATGCTGGGCCAGGCCCAGCCCCGCTTCGGGCTGGCGGATCTGCTGGAGCGCCGACGCATTGTGGTGGTCAACCTCAACCAGGGCCTGCTCGGAGCCGGAGCGGCCCGCTTGCTGGGGACCCTGCTGGTGGCTCAGTTGTGGCAGCACCTGCTGGCGCGCCAGGCAGAGCCGCCTGAGCGGCGGCAGATCGTGAGCGTGTATATCGATGAGGTCCAGGCCTTCCTAGCTGGGCTGCCGGGCAGCCTGGCCGACGCCCTGGCCCAGGCCCGGTCACTGGGCGCGGCCTTTCACCTGGCGCACCAGTACCGGGGCCAGCTATCGGCGGAGATGATGCAGGCGGTGGAGACCAACACGCGCTCCAAGGTGTATTTCGCGTTGTCGGCGACCGACGCGGCCGCAGCAGCCCGGTTGGCCCCGGAGCTGGAGGCAGCCGACTTCCAGCTGCTGGCCCAGTACCAGGCCTACGCCACCGTCATGCACCACGGGCACCGCTCGGGCTGGTTCTCCCTGGCCACCCGGCCCGCCCCACCAGCGGTGCGTGATCCAGCCCTGCTCTACGCCGCCAGCCACGCCCGCT
>NZ_KV811040.1:172514-173206 GCF_001812965.1 Actinomyces sp. HMSC075C01 | reverse complement strand
TCTACGCCGCCAGCCACGCCCGCTACGGCATCCCAGCCGAGCAGACCGAAGCTGAGCTCATCGCCCTGACCAGCAGCAGCGTGCCCAGCGACGCCGACGCGAACGAGCGATGCAGCTCGGCGACGACGCTGCCGGACACAACCGCAGACGCCACTGCTGCAACCACTGATGACGTTACGAGTGGTGGACCTGGGGACGAGACGGCCGGTGAGCGGAAATCTGGCGTGCCGGATGAGCCTGGAGCGGATGGATCCACGAGTGGGGTTGAGTCTGAGTCTGGGCGGTCCCGTCCCGCGATTGGCCGCAGGAGGCGACCATGACATCACTGGTACATGAGCACACGACCTGGCACCACTGCTGCAGGCGAAGTAGAAGCGGTGACGGCAGCGCGGCTGGCCTGCGAACCACTGGGCAGGGGCGTCGTCTCGGTGGACGCATCGGTCGACGCACCGCTGCACTCAAGGCTCGCGGCAAGCGGCGGCAATCCGCCCTTTCTCGGCGATTAGTGGCGGTGACTGACCCCACCTGGTGTGGTCACGTCTGGCCCGGCGGAGGCGGCCAGCGATGAACCGGTCACCCACCATTGCAGCGGCCCGGTTCTCATCGCTGGTGCCTGCGCCGATCCATCCGATGCAGGCGCGCCTGCTCGCCCTGGTGGCGGCCCACCGCTTTGCCACCACCACGCAGCTCGC
>NZ_KV811040.1:172101-172414 GCF_001812965.1 Actinomyces sp. HMSC075C01 | reverse complement strand
GGAGGCCGTCCGCCAGGAGGCGGACACCGAGGCGGCGGTGGCCTTGGAGCCGGACTGCTGGCGCACTGCGCTCAGCCCCAGCGGCCAGGTACAGGTGCTACGCCCCGACCTGGCCGTGACCATCACCAGCCCGGCCTATGAGGACCGCTACCTCGTCGAGGTCGACCGGGCTACCGAGAACCCTGGCCGGGTTATCGCCACCTGCTGGCGCTACCAGGAACACCAAGCCCAGGCCAGCGACGGCGACGTCTTCCCCCTGGTGGTCTGGCTGGTCCCCACCGACCGCAGACGCCACCGCCTGGAGCGAGCCATC
>NZ_KV811040.1:171559-172001 GCF_001812965.1 Actinomyces sp. HMSC075C01 | reverse complement strand
TGATCCACGGCGGCCCCGCCGCCATCCCCACCCCACAGGCCGCCAACCAGGTGGGCTGACACACCAAAAGAAGGCATATCCCTCCGAGAAAGGAGACACGCGGCAGTATCCCATCTGATGGGGCGAAATATATGGAGGGGAGTGAGATGAATTTTGCGCACAGCAGACACCTGCCTGACCACGCCGATTCTCTTGGCCTGCGGATTGCCGCCAGGGGGCAAGCAAAAACCGGACTGGACTTTTCCGTCCATCTGAGCGTCAATAGAAAGAGGAGAAACACAAAACAGTGAAATAGAACTATATGACGAGAGGAGGACACGAGATGACAACACAAACCAGAACGAACGCACGAGATGAGCACCCGGCGGTGCTTGACGCCGTGCCGGCCATCGCACTGGACAGCCCGGTAGGCACTGGGCCGATCGCCATCTTCTACGGCGCG
>NZ_KV811040.1:171232-171459 GCF_001812965.1 Actinomyces sp. HMSC075C01 | reverse complement strand
GGAGGCCGTCCGCCAGGAGGCGGACACCGAGGCGATGGTGGCCTTGGAGCCAGAGTGCTGGCGCACTGCGCTCAGCCCCAGCGGCCAACCTCAGGTGCTGCGCCCCGACCTAGCGGTGACCATCACCAGCCCGGCCTATGAGGACCGCTACCTCATCGAGGTCGACCGGGCTACCGAGAACCCCGGCCGCGTCATCGCCACCTGCTGGCGCTACCAGGAACACCAAG
>NZ_KV811040.1:164884-171132 GCF_001812965.1 Actinomyces sp. HMSC075C01 | reverse complement strand
TGATCCACGGCGGCCCCGCCGCCATCCCCACCCCGCAGGTCAGCAACCAGACAAGCTGACACACCAAAAGGAGGCATATCTCGACGAGAAAGACACCAAGTAACAGCCTGCCATTTCTGGGGCGGCATGCCAAGGACATTGAGGCGAATATTGCGCACAGCAGACAACCACCAAACCGTGGCCCGTGCGGAAACTCGCGGATTGCCGCCAGGGGTCAAGCGAAAACCAGACTGGACTTTTCCGTCCATCTGAGCGTCAATAGAAAGAGGAGAAACACACAACAACGGATAGAGAGTAAGAAATACGAGAGGAGGACGCAGATGACAAAGCAGACAACAACGAACGCACAGGAGCAGCCGGCCGCGCTCGCCGCCGTGCCAACCGCCGCGCTCGCCGCCGTGCCAACCGCCGCGCTGGACAGCCAGGCAGGCACTGGGCCGATCGCCATCTTCTACGGCGCGGCCCACTACCCCTTCGAGCTGGCTCGGCAACGGGAGCTGGTGGAGGACTACGCCGAAGCAACCGATCTCAACCTGGTCACCGAGTTCCACGACCGACAGACGCGCCAGTACGGGCTGCGGATGCTGCTCGATGCCTGCCAGCGCGGTGGGGTCGAGTACGTCATCACGGCGAGCTGGCCCACCCCCAACCTCACCACCACCGAAGCAGACGCGGTAACCGAGCAACTCGCAGCCAGTGGCGCCCTCCTGGTCTGCCTCAATACCTGGCAGCCGGGCGACGGCACCCCACCAGCCTGGTGGAACGACGAGGAGGGTGAGTGGATGCGGCAGCTCGACGCGC
This sequence comes from Actinomyces sp. HMSC075C01, assembly GCF_001812965.1. Lineage (NCBI taxonomy): Bacteria > Bacillati > Actinomycetota > Actinomycetes > Actinomycetales > Actinomycetaceae > Actinomyces > Actinomyces sp. HMSC075C01. The sequence goes on along the minus strand of NZ_KV811040.1, from coordinate 170,331 downwards.
TCAGAGAGGAAGAGCGCAGCCAGCGTGAGCAGAGCAGTGAACATAGCCAGCCTGGCGAAACTGGTGGAGTCGAGCAGGTCGGGGAGTCCGGCCAGCCCAGCGATGTCGACCAGGGCAGTCGAACCGGCAACGCCAGCGAACAGAGCGAAACCAGCAAGGAGGTGCACCATGCCTGACGCACTCGCCCCCGATCCCTTCACCGCCATGGCGGCGCAACTGACGCCCAAGCGCGCCGTCTCATACATCCGCGTCTCCACCCGCGAGCAGGCTCAGCGCGGTGGGTCGGAGGAGGGCTTCTCTCTGCCGGCTCAGCGGGAGGCGAATAAGCGCAAGGCCCAGTCGATGGGCGCCCTGGTGGTCAAGGAGTTTGCCGACCGCGGCGAGTCAGCCCGATCCGCCAACCGGCCTGAGCTACAGAAGATGCTGGCCTACCTCAAAGAAGACGGCGGGATCGACTACGTCATCGTCCACAAGCTTGACCGGTTAGCACGTAATAGGGCGGACGATGTGGAGATCAACCGGGCGTTCGAAGAGGCGGGGGTGCGGCTGGTGTCGACCAGCGAGAACATCGACCAGACGCCTGGTGGGATGCTGCTGCACGGCATCATGAGCTCCATCGCCGAGTTCTACTCCCGTAACCTGGCTAATGAGGTCATGAAGGGGATGGGTGAGAAGGCCAGGAACGGCGGCACGCTGGGCAAGGCGCCGCTGGGGTACATCAACGTCCGCGCCAGAGACGAGAACGGCCGAGAAGTCCGCACCATCGCCCTGGATGAGGAGCGCGCACCACTCATCCGGCTGGCGTTTACGGAGTATGCGACGGGGCAGTGGACGACGAAGAGGCTCGCCGCGCACCTGCATGATCGGGGGCTGACGACCGTGCCGACGGCCCGCAAGCCGGCCAAGGCGGTGACGGGTGCCCAGCTGCATCGCATGCTGCGCCACCCCTACTACAAGGGCGTCATCTCCTTCCAAGGCGTGGAGTACCCCGGGGCGCATGAGCCCTTGGTGGATGAAGAGACCTGGAGCCAGGTGCAGGCCGTGCTGGACTCCCATCGCTTCGGAGAACGCGAACGCCAACACAACCACCACCTCAAAACGACGGTGTACTGCGGCCTGTGCGGTGCCCGCCTGCTGGTGCAGAACACGCGCAACAGCAAAGGCGACCTCTACCCCTACTTCATCTGTGCCAGGCGGCAGCGAACTCACGACTGCTCCTTCCGTGCCGTCCTCATCGACGTCGTCGAAGAGCGGATGAGCGCGCTGTACCGGACGATCCAACTCAGCAGCCAGGATCGCCAGCTGGTGGAGCAGTACGTTCGAGAGGAGCTACACCACCTTGAGCGTGACAAAGATCGGACAATCCGCTCTCTGACGACCAGGCGGACGAACATCGAAGACAAGCGCCGCCGCCTGATGCACGCCCACTACGAAGGAGCCATCCCCCTTGACCTCCTCAAAGAGGAACAGACCCAGCTCACGGCCGAGCTGAACCAGATCGAGCGCCAGCTGGCCGCCTACCAAGCCGATGCCGCTGAAATCCACCAACGCCTCACCCAGGCCCTTGACCTCCTCGAAGACTGCCACCGCCTCTACCAAGCCGCCCCACCGCACCTGAAGAAGCTGCTCAACCAAGTCTTCTTCGAGCGAGTACTGGTCAACCCAGCGGTGGATGAAGACGGCCGAGTCATCCTGCCGGAAGATGGAACGAATGATGACAGACACAGGACCATGACCGATCCAGCAGCTGGCGACTGCCCGATAGGGGAGAGTGACGACGGGCCATTGCAGCACACCGCAGCACCGCGCCTACTAGCCGACGCCAGCAACAACGCCAGCCTGGCAGCCGACCTCCGACAGCCCTTCACCTGGCTGACCAGCCGCCGAATGCACAACGTCGCACGACAGCACCGTGCGACCTTGTTGCAAGACAACCCGCAAGAAAACTGGGACAACCAAGTCGACTGCCCCATCACCAACACCGTCTGCAACGACGAAGCGCTCACCAGTGGTGGTGAGCGCTTCGCATCGTCATCAACCAACCCAGACCGTGTTACTCATGACCTAGGTTTGGGTAAGGCTATCGTGGTACCCCCACTGGGATTCGAACCCAGGACCTTGTGCTTATCAGGCACGATACGAGGTATAAGCTCGCTGCTCTAACCGCTGAGCTATGGGGGCGCGGCCACGACGTCGACGGCGTCGAGGAGGTCGACGCTGCCGGCACCGGAGGAGCCCAGCAGCGCGAAAGTAGGTTACCCCAGATGGCGGCCGCGTCGGTCGTTTTCCTCACTGTGTTCCGTCAGGCACGCCCTCACGCAGGCGCCGCGGGTATCCGAGCTCCTCACGCCTCAGGAACTGCCCGCCCTACCGCTAGCCTGGTCGCATGAGTCACACGTCTGCACCCGCATCTCCTGAAGCCGGCCACGAGCCCTCGCGCAGCACGTCGGAAGGCCACCTGACCGTCGGCGACGTCGTCGCCCTCGTGGAGGCCGCTGTGCCTCCCGGCCTGGCCGCCTCCTGGGACTCCAACGGGCTCATCTGCGGCGACCCCGCTGACCCGGTGCGCAGCATCCTCCTGGCCGTTGACCCGGTGGCAGCCGTCGTCGATGAGGCCATCAACGCCGGCGTCGACATGGTCATCACCCATCACCCCCTCTACCTGCGCGGAACTGACCACGTGGCGGCCACCGACCCCAAGGGGCGTTGCATCCACCGCCTCATCCGCGCCGGCATCGCGCTCCTCAACGCCCACACCAGCCTCGACGCCGCCCACGGGGGAGTGGCCGACGCCCTGGCCGAGCGGGTCGGGCTCGTCTCCACCGTGCCGCTCGAGCCTGACCCCGCCTCCCCGGATCAGGGCATCGGACGGATCGGCACGCTCCCTCAGCCCGTCACCCTGCGCCGGCTCGCCGAGGACGTCGCTGCAGCCCTGCCCGACTCGGCCCCCGGCCTCCTCGTGGGCGGGGACCTGGACGCCGTCGTCGAGCGCATCGCCGTCTCAGGTGGGGCGGGCGACTCTCTTCTGCAACAGGCCCGCGAGGCCGGAGTCGACGTGTTCCTCACCGCCGACCTGCGCCACCACCCCGCCTCCGAGCACCTGGAAGCCGGCCGCCCCTACCTCCTGTGCGGCACCCACTGGGCCACCGAGTGGGTCGGCCTGGAGCCCCTGGCCCGCAGGCTCACAGAAGACGCCCACACCCGCGGAGCCTCGCTGTGCGTCCAGGTCTCCCGCATTGTCACGGACCCGTGGGCGCTGCGCCTACCCACCGGACCAGACCGGGCATGAGAGGATTCGCAGCAACAACTTGTACGCACCTGAAGGAGCACACGCCGTGACAAGCGCCCCCATCGCCCAGCAGCGCCTTCTCATCGACCTGCAGGACCTCGACTCCCGCCTGGCACGGCTGCGTCACGAGCGCAAGCACCTTCCGGTCCTCACCCGCATCGAGTCAGTCATCGAACGCCTCAAAGCCAACAAGCGCGCAGCTATCCAGGCGGAGGCCGCCCTCGACGAGGCCAAGAAGCAGGCCACCCGCAGCGAGAACGAGGTCGCTCAGGTGGTGCGCCGCGCCGAGGTGCTGCGCGAGCGCCTCCACTCCGGAACCAGCGCGGCCCGCGACCTCTCCGCCATCCAAGGGGAGATCGACCAGCTCGGCCAACGCCAGTCAGCCTTGGAGGAGGCGCAGATCGTGGCCATGGAGGCGCTCGACTCCGCCCGGCAGGAGGCGGAGCGCCTCAGCCAGGAGGAGTCAGAGATCCGTACGGCCGGGCGGGAGCTCACCGCCAAGCGCGACGCCGAGTTCGCCCGACTTGATGAGGAGATCGAGTCCCTGGAGAACCAGCGGGCAGACCTGGCCGGAACCATTGAGGCACCCCTCCTGGCGGATTACGAGGCCGTGCGCGCCTCCACCGGCGGGCTCGGCGCAGTGGCCCTCAGGGGACGAACCGTTGAGGGTGGCGCCGTCGAGATCAGCCCCCAGGAGCTGGCCCGCATCGTGGCCGCACCGGCCGAGGAGGTCATCCACGCCGAGGAGAACGATGTCATCATCGTGCGCATGGACATCTGACGGCGGCCGCGTCTGACGCCGGCCGCCACCGGCCTCAGCGAGTCACCAGGGTGAGCACCCGTCGCCCCTGCCGGTCCGGCTCGCAGACCTCGACGTCGTCGATGCCCTCCAGATGGCAGGCGATGGTCGCGATGTCGTCCGCGTGCACGTGCACAGGCGCGGACCCGTCGGCGACTGCCCTGAGGAGCTCCCCGGTGAGCAGCCCGCGAGCGTGCTTGGCCATGTGGGAGACCACCTTGCGCGAACCGTCGTCCGCGGTGCGCACCACGCGCACACTCACGACCTCGACGCCGTCGCGTGCGGACGGCTTCCACGCGGCCGCATAGTCCGCCGACCGACAGTCAACCACCGGCCCCTGTGCAGCCATGTCGGTGAGCGACGGCGCCAGGTGCGGCTTCCAGAACGCTGGCAGGCGCCCCAGTCCGGGCAGGGACGTGCCCATCGACAGGCGGTGGTCGGGCACCAAGTCAGTGGGGGACAGGATGCCCCACAGCCCCGAGAGAACGACGCAGTGACGCTCCAGCGCAGCCCGTCCAGCCGCCTCCTCGGCGATCGAGTCGAGCCCGGCGGCCTCGTACAGGACCCCGGTGAACAGCTGATGAGCGGGGGAGCAGGGTGAGATCTCCAGCTCCAGGTTCGTTCTTACGTGCTCGGCGCTGCGCGGCCCCAGCCCCAGGACGGAGGCTCCCTCGGCGCTCCGGCTCACCTCAGCCAGCGCCGACATCACCTCGCGACGCGCAGCAGTGAGCCTGTCCGCGCCCAGAAGCGAGTCGAGATCCAGCGACGGTCCACTGGCAGGAGCGGTCTTTCCCTCAGAGGGAGGAAGCAGGATCAGCACCCGCACATGATAGGCGGCTCCCAGCAGATCAGGGGCCGATGGCGGACGAGACCGCGCGCTGACGCCCCACGGCGCTACACTGAACCGCGCGGACGAGCCGACCGGGCGGCCGCGGTACCGGCCACCGCCTTCATGGCGGTGGCGGGCTGAGGAACGTCCGGGCTCCACAGAGCAGGGCGGTGGCTAACGGCCACCCGGGGTGACCCGCGGGACAGTGCCACAGAGAGTAGACCGCCCATCGGATACCGGTGGGTAAGGGTGAAAGGGTGGGGTAAGAGCCCACCAGCGCGGCGGGTGACCGTCGCGGCTCGGTAAACCCCGCCCGGAGCAAGACCGCACAGCTGGCGCTTGAAGGCTGCTCGCCCGAGTCAGCGGGTAGGTCGCATGAGGCCGCTGGTAACAGCGGTCCAAGATGAATGGTCGCCACCGCCCAGGCCGGCAACGGCGGACGGCAACAGAACCCGGCGTACAGGTCGGCTCGTCCGCCCTATCGAAGGTGTTGAAACGGCTGTGGCCCGCCAGGATCCTGGCGGGCCACA
>NZ_KV811040.1:147083-164784 GCF_001812965.1 Actinomyces sp. HMSC075C01 | reverse complement strand
TGTGGCCCGCCAGGATCCTGGCGGGCCACAGCCGACGTCGTATGAGGCGGATGGTGGTGTGGCGTTACTTCGCCGCTACGTAGACCTCATTCTTGTTGTCCACCTGAGAGAAAGCGCTCACCGCGAAGGCGCCCTTCTTTTCGTTGGCGGCGGACTCGTCAACGAGGAAGATGAAATCGCCTTTCGCCTTGCCTCCGTCGCGGGGCATGCTCTGGCGGCTGAAGAGCGACTGCCCGCCGACAAGATACTCCGATTCTGCCGTGTTTCCGTCGTGGGTGAATCCGATTTTCAGGTCGTACTCATCGAACTGTCCTTGACCGTGGTAGGTGATCTCAACGGGGACACGGATGTACACCTTGCCGGCGGGGGGCTCCTTGTAGCTGTACTGGCTCGTGGCAGCCTTGACGGACTCATTGGCGTTCCACTCGACATCCCCGAAGGTCACGTCCACTGAGGCGTTAGGGTCGTCGTCGTACTTGCCTGCATTCAGCGTGATCGCCCCGGCCTTCGGGTCGATGGGGTCCTTCTCACTCGACCCGGGGCCGTTGTTGTTCGGGCTGCTGGTCTTGGTGGTCTTCTTCGGAGCCGGGCTGTCAGTCTCGTCAGGGTCGCTAGTCTTCTTCTTGGAGTCGGGGTCGGACTTCTTCTGGTGAGTCGGCTCCGAGCTTGACGTGCTGTCCGCCTTGGTGTCGGAATCGCTGGAGTCGCCCTTGAACATGAAGATGCCACCGATGACCAAGGCGACCACGACGACTGCAGCAATACCGGTCCAGAACCACCACTGCTGGGTCAACGGCTTGGAGCCGTTGCCGGGGCCGGCCGGGGCGGCGGCGTTGGGCTGCCACCCGCCGGTGAGAGGCTGCATGCCTCCTGCCGCCCCCTGGGGCTGGAAGGGCGTGGGCGACTGGGCGTAGTCCATGTTGGCCGCGTAAGGGCTGCCACCCGCAGTTGCGGGAGCGCCGGCATAGTCCCCGGAGGGGGCGGAGGCCGACATACCTGTCGGGTCGGCAACTGGTGAGGCAGTGCTCAACGAGGCTGTTGGGGCGGTCGACACCGCCTGGGTCGGAGCCCATGCCGGGTCGGCCTCGGCGGCGGCACCTGCGGCCGAAGCCGCGGAGGTGCTGGAGGCGGCGGAGTCGTCGACCCAGATCTGCCAGCCCTCAGGAGCCGGCCCCCAGGCAGGGTCGGGCTGCCAGCCTGCAGGCGGTTCGAAGCCCTCGGGTGGCGCGGGCCAGTTCGGCGGTGGATTGAAGCGCAAAGCCATGAGAACCTCCGTGAGGAAATAAACGGGGAGAAACCCGCATGGGCTTCCTGTGCAGAATAGAGATGTCCGCTACCGAAGGACCTTACGTCGTCACCTTATCGTGAGGCAACGTGACGGCGCTCGATCGTCCCGGATGTGGATGGGTAGCAATACCCGCTGCCTCAAGGCAGGGTGAGCACCTCGGCACCCTCATCGGTCACCACGAGCGTGTGCTCGAACTGTGCGGTACGAGAACGGTCCTTGGTGACCACCGTCCAGCCGTCGTCCCACTGCTCCCACTCGATGCCGCCGAGTGTGAGCATCGGCTCGATGGTGAACACCATCCCTGCCTCGATGATCTCGTCATGGAGGGGAGCGGCGTCGTAGTGCGGGATGATGAGGCCGGAGTGGAACGCCTCGCCGACGCCGTGTCCGGTGTAGTCGCGCACCACCCCGTAGTCGAAGCGCTTGGCGTAGGCCTCGATGACGCGGCCGATGACGTTGACCTCGCGCCCCGGCTTGACAGCCTTGATGCCCCGTTCCATCGCGGTGCGGGTGCGTTCGATGAGCAGCTCCGTCTCACGATCGACCTCGCCGACGGCGTAGGTGGCGTTCGTGTCGCCGTGGACCCCACCGATGTAGGCGGTGGCGTCAAGATTGATGAGGTCTCCCTCATTCAAGCGGGTCGAGTCCGGGATGCCGTGGCAGATGACCTCGTTGATCGAGGTGCAGATCGACTTGGGGAAACCCATGTAGCCCAGGCATGAGGGGTAGGCGCCGTGGTCGCACAGGTACTCGTGGGCGATCCGGTCCAGCTCGTCGGTGCTCACCCCCGGGGCGATCGCCTTGGCGGCCTCGGCCAGGGCGCGGGCGGCCAGCCGTCCCGCGACCCTGATCCGCTCGATCGTCTCGGCGTCCTTGATCTCCGAGGCCGTCACCCGCTCAGGACCGTCATGGAACATGTACTCGGGGCGTGCGATGGACGCCGGCACGTGACGCTCAGGGCTGAGCGTCCCGGGAGTCAGCGTGCCGCGCGGTGCGCGATCGGCCGGCGAGGAGGAGGAAGCCGAAGAACTCATGGTCGTAAGCATAGAAGGAGGCACCCGGTTCGCGTGACCTTCCGCCCGGTCAGCGGCTCAGGGCATCCGCCATGACGCTGTGGGTCTTATCACTGCCAGAACCGTCAGGAGCTGAACCAGTGCTTCTCTGAGGGGAAGGACTCCTCGCGCACCGCGGCGCCGTAGTCGACGGCCGCCTGCCGCAGGGCCTCGCCGACCTGCCCGAACTGGTGGGCGAAGCGCGGTGACCAGTCCGTCATCCCGGCCATGTCCGTCCAGACCAGGACCTGCCCGTCGCAGCGCGCGCCCGCGCCGATACCGATCGTGGGGATCGTGAGCGACTCGGTGACGCGGGCGGCCAGGGGCTCGGGCACCATTTCCAGGACGAGGGCGATCGCCCCCGCCTCAGCCAGCGCCTGCGCGTCGGCCAGCAGCACGTCAGCGGCCTCGCCGCGGCCCTGAACCCGGAAGCCGCCGAGCATGTTGACGCTCTGCGGGGTGAACCCCAGGTGCCCCACCACCGGGATACCCGCCTGGGTCAGTACCCTCACACTGGCTGCCCGGGGGCTGCCGCCCTCGAGCTTGACGGCGTTGGCCCCCGCCTTCATGAGGCGCACCGCACTGGCCAGTGCCTGCTCCGGACCGGCCTCGTACGTGCCGAAGGGGAGGTCGGCCACGACCAGGGCACGCTTGGTCGCCCTGGCCACCGAGCGGGTGGCCACCACCATCTCATCGAGCTCCACCGGCAGCGTGGAGTCGTGCCCCAGCATGACATTGCCGATGGAGTCGCCCACCAGCAGCAGGTCGGTTCCCGCCGCATCCAGGATCTGGGCGGTCACGGCGTCGTAGGCGGTGAGCATGACCAGCTTGGTGCCGTCCTTCTTGGCGGCCGCCAGGTGATGAACGCGCACGGGCTTGCCGCCTGCGACGACGGGGGCGGACGTACCGTAAGGGGACTCGGGTGTAGCCATGGCATGAGGCTACCTGAGGTGTTGCAGCGCGCCAGCGCCTCGGACGGACCACCGACGTCCTTCGCCGAGGGTGTTCTGCGAAACCTGTCTGACGCACCCGCGCACTAGGCTGGACCCGGCAGAACGTCTCGGGCGCAGGACCACCGGCCACGTCGTCGGCGGGCTAGCGCGCCACCATGCTGAGGAGGCCCCATTGGACAAGCAGCAGGAGTACGTGCTCCGCGCCATCGAGGAACGCGACATCAGCTTCATCCGCCTGTGGTTCACTGACGTCTCCGGACAGCTCAAGTCCGTGGCCATCGCGCCGGCCGAGGTCGAGAGCGCCTTCGAGGAGGGCATCGGCTTCGACGGATCGGCCATCGAGGGCCTGACGCGCGTCTTCGAGTCCGACATGCTTCTGGCCCCTGACCCCTCCACCTTCCAGATGCTGCCGTGGCGGGACGGGGACAACGGCGTGGCCCGCATGTTCTGCGACGTCCTCACGCCCGACGGCGAGCCGGCCCGCACCGACCCGCGCTCCGTGCTCGAGCGTCAGCTCGCCAGGGTCGCCGAGGCTGGATTCACCTGCTACATCCACCCGGAGATCGAGTTCTACCTGGTCAACCGTGACGCCGACGGGCGCATCCGCCCCACTGACGACGCCGGTTACTTCGACCACGTGCCCGGGGGTACCGCCCACGACTTCCGCCGCCAAGCCATCCTCATGCTCGAGCAGATGGGGATCTCGGTGCAGTTCTCCCACCACGAGGGCGGCCCGGGCCAGAACGAGATCGACCTGCGCTTCGCTGATGCCCTGTCCATGGCGGACAACATCATGACCTTCCGTGCCGTCGTGGAGGAGGTGGCCCTCAAGGAGGGCTGCCTGGCGACCTTCATGCCCAAGCCCTTCCCCGACCAGTTCGGCTCGGGCATGCACACGCACTTCTCCCTGTTCGAGGGTGACCGCAATGCCTTCTTCGACCCCGCCGGCCAGTACCAGCTCTCCGCCACCGGTCGCTCCTTCATCGCCGGTCTGCTGCACCACGCCTCGGAGATCACAGCCGTCACCAACCAGCACGTCAACTCCTACAAGCGCCTGTGGGGAGGGGACGAGGCCCCCAGCTACGTGTGCTGGGGCCACGACAACCGCTCCGCCCTGGTGCGCGTCCCCATGCACAAGCCCGGCAAGGCCCAGTCGACGCGGGTGGAGTTCCGTGGCATCGACTCCTCGGCCAACCCCTACCTGGCCTATGCGGTCATTCTGGCCGCGGGTCTCAAGGGCATCGAGGAGGGCTACGAGCTTCCCCCGGAGGCCGAGGACGATGTCTGGGCCCTGTCGGAGATGGAGCGCAGGGCGCTGGGCATCCACGCCCTGCCCACCTCGCTCAAGAGCGCGGTGGCCGCCATGGAGCGCTCCGACCTGGTGGCGGACACCTTCGGTGAGGACACCTTCGAGTTCTTCCTGCGCAACAAGCGCCGCGAGTACCGGGCCTACGACGCCCAGGTCACCGACTTCGAGATCGGCCAGTTCTTCCCTCGTGCCTGAGCGCAGCAGGAGACAGCTGTGAGAGACCGCAGCGAGAAGCGGACACCGATCGGTTCCCCCTCCCGGCACAGCTCCTCGCCCAGGACCCTGCTGCTGCGGGCCGGATTCCACAATGCCGCCCGTGCCGGGGAGCTCCTGGGTGACCCGGCGCTGCTGCCCTTCCTGCCGGAAGACGCTCAGGACGACGACGCCGAAGAGGCGGGTGACCCCGGCGGGCGCGCCTCAGCGGACCACTCCAGGCGGCTAGGCGGCCGGCCCGCTGACGTGCGACTCGGACCGGCGCGTGAGGAGCTCATCGACTCCCTGGCGCTCACCGCCGATCCCGACATGGCTCTGCTCAGCCTCGTCCGACTCGCCGAGGCCGCGGCCGCAGCCGAGTCGGGTGACCTGGCGTCGGCAGACGGTGTCGAGCCCGGGTGCACGACGACGCCGGCAACACTTCTGCGCAGCATCATGAACGATCCGGCCGCGGGGCCGCGTGAGCACAGGCGCCGCCTGCTCGCGGTCCTGGGCGCCTCGCAGGCCCTGGGCGACTTCCTCGTGGCGCATCCCGAGCACCTCACGGCGCTCGGGATGCGCAGGGCGTGGAGCTCCCCGGAGGAGGCCGGTCCCGGCGAGGCGCTGCAACGAGTGGTCCACGACGCGCTGGGGCAGACCGCCCCTGCGCAGGCCGCCCCCACAGACAGCGATAAGAGACCCCCTCACCCGGGAGACCGCGCTGTCAGCCGGGCGACCGCGGCGCTGCGGCGCGCCTACCGGGACCGGCTCACGGCAATCGTCGCCGATGACCTCACCAGCGCCGACCCGATCGAGCACGTCCCCACCGTCTGTCGCCGCATGACCGACCTCGCCGATGCCGCCCTGGACGCGGCCCTGCTCATCGCCCGTGCCGCCGTCGGACCGCAGGCCGATGAGGTTGCCCTCGCCGTGATCGCCATGGGAAAGACCGGGGCCCGCGAGCTCAACTACATCTCGGACGTCGACGTCGTCTACGTCGTCGGCCCCGCCCACGAGCCGCAGGGCGCTCACGAGCCGATCAGCGAGGAGCACCTCGTGGAGGTCGGCACGCACCTGGCCACTGAGCTCGCCCACGTCGTCTCCGCCACCGCGCCCGAGCCGCCTCTGTGGCCACTGGACACGGCGCTGCGCCCCGAGGGCAAGGACGGCGCGCTCGTGCGCACTCTTGACTCCCACCTGGCCTACTACCGCAGGTGGGCCGCCTCCTGGGAGTTCCAGGCCCTGCTCAAGGCCAGGGCCTGTGCCGGCCACGCTGAGCTCGGCGCCCGCTACGAGCAGGGCGTGGCGCCCTACGTGTGGGAGGCCAGCCGACGGGAGCACTTCGTGGAGGACGCCCGTGCCATGCGGCGCCGGGTGGAGAAGGAGTCCGTGTCGCGCGGCGGAACGGACCGGCGCATCAAGCTCGGGCCCGGGGGCCTGCGAGACGTCGAGTTCACCGTCCAGCTCCTCCAGCTCGTCCACGGTCGCTCCGACGAGAGCCTGCGCGTACGCGGCACCCTGGAGGCCCTCGACGCTCTCAGCGCGGGCGGATACGTCAGTCGCACCGACGCCGCGGCCTTGAGCGGCTGCTACAAGGCCCTGCGACTGCTGGAGCATCGCAGCCAGCTCTTCCGGCTGCGCCGCACCCACAACCTTCCCGACAAGGAGGAGGACCTGCGCCGCATCGAGCGGGGCATCAGCAACTGCCTGGGTCACGCAGACAGCCTGTGGGAGGACTTCAAAGACCTGCGCCGGCGGGTACGGGCCCTCCACCAGGAGATCTACTACCGTCCCCTGCTGGCCTTCGCGGCCGCCCTCAGCGCCGACGAGATGGCCCTGAGCCCTCAGGCGGCGCGCGAGCGCCTCATCGCCGTCGGCTACACGGACCCCGACGGGGCCCTGCGTCACATCCAGGCCCTCACCGAGGGAGTCAGCCGTCGCGCCGCGATCCAGCGCCAGCTGCTGCCGGTCATCATCGGCTGGATCGGTGAGGGAGCCGACCCTGATTTCGGTCTGCTCTCCTTCCGGCGGCTGTCTGAGGCCATCGGGGGCTCGCACTGGTACCTGGCCATGCTGCGGGACTCACCGGTGGCGGCACGCCGGCTGTGCCAGGTCCTCTCCAGCGCCCACTGGGCCACCGAGCGCCTCGCGGAGTTCCCCGAGTCCATCGCCTGGCTCGACGACGACGACGAGCTCGCCCCCCGCCGATCCGGCGCCCTGGCGGAGGAGATCGCCGCCGTCCTGCGCCGTCGCAGCCTCACCGGCCCCGATGACACGGCCCTTACCGAGCAGGCGCTCGAGGCGGTCCAGGCGATCCTGAGAGTGCGCGCCCGCGAGGAGGTGCGCGCCTCACTGGCGGACTGCCTGGACGGCATCGACCCCGAACGCACCGCCTCCATCCTCTCCGACGCCACCGACGCGGTCCTGACCGGGGCATTGACCGTGGCCACCGGGCTGGTCATCGCCCAGCGCGACGGGGTGGAGGCAGTCTCCGCGGGGCCCGACGCAGGCGGGTGCTGGCAGGCCGCCCGCGCCCGCCACACCATCATCGCCATGGGACGCCTGGGAGGTCGCGAGATCGGGTACGCCTCAGACGCAGATGTCCTCTTCGTCCACCAGGCCCGCGACGGGGCGGGGGAGGAGGCCGCCGCCCAGGAGGCCGAGGCCGTCGCCAAGCAGGTCATGGGGCTTCTGGCCTCAGCGCTCCCACACCCCCTTGAAGTGGACTGCGACCTGCGGCCCGAGGGCCGCAACGGCGTCATGAGCCGTTCACTGGACGCCTACCGCGAGTACTACGGCCGCTGGTCCGCCCTGTGGGAGCGCCAGGCGCTGCTGCGCGCCCGCTTCTGCGCCGGGGACCGTGACCTGGGCCGGCGTTTCGAGGAGCTCATCAACCCGCTGCGCTGGGCGCAGGAGGGTCTGGCGCCCCAGGACCTGCGGGAGATCCGCAGGATCAAGGCCCGGGTAGAGGCCGAGCGCCTGCCCCGGGGCATTGACCCGGCCCGCCACCTCAAGCTCGGCCCCGGTGGGCTCAGTGACGTGGAATGGAGCGCCCAGGTGCTCCAGCTCGCTCACGCCGGTCGGATACCCCAGCTGCGAACCACCTCGACCGTCGCTGCCCTCCAGGCCGCGGTCCAGGCCGGGGTGCTGAGCGCGGACGGCGGGGGAGAGCTGGTCGCGGCCTGGATCCTGGCCAGCCGCCTACGCTCAGCGATCGTCCTGGGAACCGGGCGCACCTCGGGGCCGCGCTCCCAGGTCCTCCCCATCCAGATCCGGGAGATCCGCCTGGTGGGGCGCCTCATCGGCCTGGGTGCGGGCAGGGAGCGAGAGCTTGAGGACCTCTACCGTCGCAGCGCCCGCCACGCGCGCGCAGTGGCCGAGCGCATCGTCTTCGCCGACGCCGATGCCCAGGGCTTCACCGCATCGACGCCGTCGAGCACCGCCTCGCAGGCTCAGCCGCACAGCTCGGAGTCACCGCCGCCGGGTTCATCAGGCTCGGCCCGGACCGCTCGCGCGCAGTCCCGTCGGGGTACTGGGGCGGCAGCCTCCAAGAGCGCCAGTTCCAAGGGCTCCAGGCGGGCCGGCCGCCCCCGTGCCACCAGAAGGCGGCCGGAGGGGCCCTACCCCTGGAGCTGACCGGGCACAGATCGCACCGGACACGGGCCTTTAGGCGATGAGGATCGCACTGTCGCCCTGGGTCCCCGCACTGCGCACCTGGCAGACTTGCCGCCGTGAGGCTCATTCTCGTACGCCACGGTCGCACCGAGGCCAATGTCATGCAGGCACTCGACACCGCCTTCCCCGGAAATCCCCTGGATGAGGTGGGGGTGGGGCAGGCCGACGGATTGCCGGACCGTCTGGACAAGGCCGGCCTGCTTCAGGGGCTGGGGTCGCTGTGGGTCTCCCCGATCCTGCGCGCCAGGCAGACCATCGCCCCCATCGAGGCCGCCACCGGCCTGAGCGCCACCGTCGACTCGGGACTGCGTGAGGTCCTGGCCGCCGACCTGGAGATGAACACCGACGCGCGCTCGGTGGCCTGCTACGTGGACACTACCCGGGCCTGGATGGCGGGGCGCCCCGCCTGCCGCATCCCCGGATCCCCGGAGGACGGGCACGACACGCTTCAACGCTTCGACAAGGCCGTCGGCCGCATCTGCGAGCAGACCGCCCGGGCGGGAGACTCAGCGGCCCTGCTCGTCTCCCACGGCACCGCGCTGCGCCTGTGGACCTCCCTGAGGGCCGCCGCCGGAGGCGGCGTGGACCCGCTGTGGGTCGCCGACCACCCCATGCGCAACACCGGGATCACCGTCGTCGACGGCGATCCCGGTACCGGGTGGAGCCTGACCTCCTGGGATGACGGGGCCTGGGACCGGGCCGCCTCCTGACCGGCCCGCGCTACAGGACCGAGGAGAGGAAGGCCCGGGTGCGCTCGGCCTGCGGGTCGTCCAGGACCTTGACGGGGTCACCGGACTCGCAGATGACGCCGCCGTCCATGAAGATCAGCTGGTCGCCGACCTCCCGGGCGAAGCCCATTTCGTGGGTGACCACGACCATCGTCATGCCGGAGGCGGCGAGGTCCTTCATCACCTGCAGCACCTCGCCGACCAGCTCGGGGTCCAGGGCCGAGGTCGGCTCGTCGAAGAGCATGAGCTCAGGGTCCATCGCCAGAGCCCGGGCGATCGCCACCCGCTGCTGCTGACCACCGGAGAGCTGGGAGGGGTAGTGGTCGAGGCGATCCCCCAGCCCCACCCGCTCCAGCAGCTCGACGCCGCGCTCCCGGGCCTTGGCCTTCGGAGTCTTCTTGACCAGGACCGGTGCCTCCATGACGTTCTGCAGAGCCGTCATGTGGGGGAAGAGGTTGAAACGCTGGAAGACCATGCCGATCTTGGCGCGCTGAGCAGCACGGGCCTTGTCCGACAGCGCGTGCAGCTCGGTGCGGCCACCGCGCTCGACCTCACGCATCCCGATGAGCTCGCCGTCGACCTTGACCCGGCCGGCGTCGATGGACTCCAGCTCATTGATACAGCGCAGCAGCGTCGACTTGCCCGAGCCCGACGGGCCGATGAGGACCGTCACCGAGCCGGGCGGGACGATCAAGTCGATGCCCCGCAGCACGTGCAGCTCACCGAAGAACTTGTGCAGGTCGCTGATCTCGACCTTGGGCGTCCCGGCCGCGGTGTGGGCGGATGTGCTCATGGGGTGACCTCCAGGAAAGGACTGTCCTTGGTGGTGTGCGCATCGAGGATGGCCTGCTGGCGGGCCGACAGGCCCCGGCCCGAGGAGGCGGAGGACTTGTCAGGGTCGAAGCCCTTGCCGTAGTAGCGCTCGATGTAGTGCTGTCCCACCATGAGGATCGAAGTGATGATGATGTACCAGATGGCCGCGACCAGGAGCAGCGGAATGATCTGGTAGGTCAGCGACGCGTAGGAGTTGGTGACGAAGGTCAGATCCAGGGTGAAGGGGACCGCCAGCACCAAGGAGGTCGTCTTGAGCATGGAGATCGTCTCGTTGCCGGTGGGCGGGACGATGACCCTCATCGCCTGCGGCAGGACGATCCTGCGCAGGATCTGGCCCCTGCTCATGCCCAGGGCCCCGGCGGCCTCGCTCTGGCCCTTGTCCACCGAGTTCAGGCCCGAGCGGACGATCTCGGAGAGGTAGGCGCCCTCGTTGATGCCCAGCCCCAGGACCGCCGCGACGAAGGGGGTGAAGACCGTCGTCGTCTTGAAGGTCAGCAGCTCGGGGCCGAAGGGGACTCCCAGACTCAGCTTCTGGTAGAGCGCGGACAGCGCCCCCCAGAAGACCAGCTGGGTGTAGATCGGGGTACCGCGGAAGAACCACAGGTAGGCCAGCGCCACCCAGCGCAGGACCGGGTTGGAGGACTGGCGCAGGATCGCTGTGGTGACCGCCAGCACGATACCGATGGCCATCGCCATGAAGGTCAGCAGCAGCGTCCAGCCGACGGCCTTGACCACGTGGACCTCACGCAGGAAGAACCAGACCGTGGACCAGTGGAACTTCTCATTGGTGACCAGCCCGTGGATGAGCATGGCCCCCAGGACCGTGACGATCGCGGCACTGATCCACGTCCCTGGGCGGGGGACGGGCTTGGGGTTGTTGAGGACGACCTTGTCGTCCTCAGAGGTGGGTGAGGCGCTCACGGCTCACTCCTTCACTGCGGGATTGAGTTCTGCGGTGGTCAGGGCGGCGTCCTTCACGCCCCAGTTGTCCAGGATCTTCTGCCAGATGCCCCGGTCCATGAGGTACTGGACGGCGGCTTGGATCGCGGCGGTGAACTGCGGATCGGCCTTGGCGGTCACCACCCCCTGGGGGGCGGCGTCCTCGATGTCACCGAGGGTGACGATCTGGCCGTCGGTCAGCTCGACGGCGTAGCCGGCCACGGTGGAGTCCGAGTAGGTGGCGTCGATGGTGCCGCCCACCAGGCCGGTGGTGGCCTCGGACTGCTTGGAGTAGGAACGCACCGACAGCACCGGCTTGCCCGCCTGGGCGCACTTCTCGGCGGCGTCGCGCATGGTGGTCTCCTGGGCGGTCCCCACCTGGACGCCGATGGTCCGACCGCACAGCTTGAGGTGGTCGGAGGTCTCGACGCCCTTGGGGTTGCCTGCCTGGACGTTGAATCGCGAGCCCACGTTGATGTACGCGGTCATGTTGACCTCCCCGATCCGTTCGGGGGTGACCGTGAAGGAGGAGATACCGGCGTCGTACTTGGAGCCGACCGAAGCGATGATGGAGTCGAACTCGGCGGTGTGCACCGTGCCCTTGACGCCCAGGACGGCGGCGATCGCGTTGGTCAGGTCAACGTCGTAGCCCACGGCCTTGCCTGAGGGGTCGAGGAACTCGGCCGGTGCGTAGTCCGTGGAGGCGGCCACGTCGAGGACACCGTCCTCAAGGGCACCTTGAGGGAGTTTGGCGATGATGTCGGGCTGCGCCTGGATCGACGAGGTGTCGAAGGAGTGGATCTGCGAGCTCCGGTTAGCGTTCCAGTCAGCGGCGTTAGTACACGCGCTGAGGACCAGGCAGGCTGTGGCTGCCAGCCCGAGGGCAGCGTGTTGGCGGATCCTCATCGTGGGATCTCCTCTTCGGCATGGATCAAGACGGAGAAAGAATATCCGCAATACAGTATAGATATGCAAGCCGGGAGGGTGGCGTTCAGCACGACGGCGGCCCTGAGCCTCGTGTGTAGGAGGCTCAGGGCCGCCGTCTGAGCTGGGTCAGCGGCTCACAGGTCGTAGTAGAGCTGGAACTCGTAGGGGTGAGGGCGCAGCCGCAGCGGCTCGATCTCATTGGTGCGCTTGTACTCGATCCAGGTCTCGATGAGATCCGGGGTGAAGACGTCCCCCTCGGTGAGGAAGTCGTGGTCGTCCTCCAGCGCTTCCAGGGCCTGGTCCAGGCTGTCGGGGAGCTTGTCGATGTCGAAGTACTCCTCGGGGGCGAGCTCGTAGAGGTCTTTGTCGATGGGCTCACGGGGCTCGATGCGGTTGCGGATTCCGTCGATTCCCGCCATGAGGACGGCGGCGAAGCACAGGTAGGGGTTGGAGGAGGGGTCCGGCACCCGGTACTCCACCCGCTTGGCCTTGGGGGAGGAGCCGGTGACCGGGATGCGGATGCAGGCCGAGCGGTTGCGGGCCGAGTAGACCAGGTTGACCGGCGCCTCGAAGCCGGGGACCAGGCGGTGGAAGGAGTTCACTGACGGGTTGGTGAAGGCCAGCAGCGCCGGGGCGTGAGCCAGGATTCCGCCGATGTACCAGCGGGCGAGGTCGGAGAGCTGACCATAGCCCCGCTCGTCGAAGAACAGCGGCTTGCCGTCCTTCCACAGCGAGTGGTGGGTGTGCATGCCCGAGCCGTTGTCGCCGAGGATCGGCTTGGGCATGAAGGTGGCCGTCTTGCCGTTGCGCCAGGCCTCATTCTTGATGATGTACTTGAACTTCATCATGTCATCGCCCGCGGCGAGCAGAGAGTTGAAGCGGTAGTTGATCTCCTGCTGGCCGGCAGTGCCGACCTCGTGATGGGCCCGTTCGATCTCCAGTCCGGAGCCGAGGCAGGTGCGGACCATGCGATCGCGGATATCGGCCATCTGATCATTGGGTGAGACGGGGAAGTAGCCGCCCTTGAAAGCGGTCTTGTACCCCTTGTTGCCGCCTTCCTCCTCACGGCCGGTGTTCCAGGCCGCCTCGCAGGAGTCGATGGCGTAGAAGGACTCGGCCGGTGAGGACTCGTAGCGCACCGAGTCGAAGAGGTAGAACTCGGCCTCGGCGCCGATGTAGCAGGTGTCGGCGATTCCGGTGGAGCGCAGGTAGTCCTCGGCCTTGGCGGCGATCGAGCGGGGGTCGCGGGAGTAGACCTCGTCCGTGAAGGGGTCGACGATCGAGAAGTTGACGACCAGGGTCTTCTCCTCGCGGAACGGGTCCAGGAAGGCGGTGGTCACATCGGGAACCAGCTTCATGTCCGACTCGTGGATCGCGGTGAAGCCCCGGATTGATGAGCCGTCAAACATGAGGCCGTCAGTGAGTGCCTCATCCTTGAAGGCGGCCACCGGAATAGTGAAGTGCTGCATGACGCCGGGTAGGTCGCAGAACCGCACATCGACCAGCGCGACATTCTCCTTCTCGATGAACGTCAGTGCCTCGGATGCGTCCTTGAACATATCTCCTCCAAGTGGGAACGGCGCACATACTCCACGCGTATGCACTGCGGCTGACAACGGCCACTATGGCCACTATATTGACGCTACCGTGACAAAGGAATGGCGTCAGTGTTGCTTGAGTGTTTCGTCCCTTCGTCGCCGAGCTCCTCGAGCCCGTTGGGCACTGAGTGATGGGAGACGGAGGTGGCCTGAGGAAGTGACTCAGCGACCGCGCATGGCGCGGCGGTCGGGGCGGACCCGATTGGGGTCAATGTGCTTGGGAATCGGCAGGTTCTTGCCCGCCATCGACGTCAGGCGCTTGGAGACCTGCGTGATCTCGCTGTCAGTCAGTGATGTGGGCTTGGTCGGGAGCTGACGCAGCGTCTTGGACAGGTCGGTCAGACGCACCTGCCCGGCGTCGGTGCCCACCTGAAGGGTGTGGATGGGGACGGTGGACAGCAGCCGATGGACCTTGCGCTCCTCCTCGGCCAGCATGCGGCGGGTGCGGGTGCTCGGACCCTCGGCGACGAGAACGACCCCGGGGCGTCCCACCAGCCTCCACACGAGGTCCTGGTCCTTGGTGAAGGCCACAGGCTCGGACTCGACGTACCAGCCCCGACTGAACTGATCGAGGACGACCTTGGCGGCCCCCGGTCGACCTTCGAGCTGGCTGTAGGAGGCGCGGCGCACCAGGAACGTCAGGAGTCCCATGTTGATCACAAACGCGAGCATGAGGCCTAAAACCAGCCAGTACCACAGGTGTAGGCCGTAGCCGAGGGCGATCGCGGCCCCCAGGGCGAGGCACGTGGCGAGTACCGCCAGCATCGCCCACCCGATCCACGGATAGCTTCGCCGCGAGACCGTGTAGGAGTCCTTGATGTTCTGAAGGTACTGAGCCAGCCGGCGCTTCTTCTTCGGCTGGGGGGACTGGGCACTGCTCACGGGCACACCATAGACGACGGCGGTGCGCCGGCACACACGGTCTCGCCGTCAGCGTGGCCGGCGCACGCCGGGAATCCGGCCGGTTGCCTGGGACTCGTGACTCGTGCCGAGTCGTCAGCAGGCGGCGGCGAGGTGGGGATGGGCTCCCAGCAGGGCCGAGGCCTCCTGGCGGGCGGTGGCCGGCTCGGCGAGCTGCGAGAGGTGCTCGGGAATGGGGCGGCCGCGCTTGACCATGGCCCGTCCCCACAGCATGCCGGCGCGGTAGGAGGAACGCACCATGGGGCCGCTCATGACAGCGGCGAACCCGATCTCCTCGGCCAGGCGGCTGAGGTCCATGAACTCCTGGGGCTTGACCCAGCGGTCAACGGGGTGGTGCAGCTTGGAGGGGCGCAGGTACTGGGTGATGGTGAGGATGTCGCAGCGCGCCTCCACCAGGGCGGCCATGGCCGCCTCGATCTCGTCTCGGGTCTCGCCCATGCCCAGGATGAGGTTGGACTTGGTCACCAGTCCCGCCTCCGCGGCGGCCGTGATGACGTCGAGGCTGCCCTGGTAGGAGAAGGCCGGACGGATCCGCTTGAATATGCGCGGGACTGTCTCCAGGTTGTGGCCCAGAACCTCGGGGCGCGAGGAGAAGACGTCCTCAAGCGCGTCGGGGTTTCCCTTGAAGTCGGGGATGAGCAACTCGACCCCGGTGCCCGGTGAGAGCTCGTGCACCTGGCGGGCGGTCTCGGCGTAGAGCCAGGCGCCGCCGTCGGGGCGGTCGTCGCGGGCCACCCCGGTCACGGTGGCGTAGCGCAGATCCATCTCCTTGATCGAGATCGCCACGCGCCTGGGCTCGTCGACGTCGTACTCGGTGGGACGCCCGGTGGCGATGTCGCAGAAGTCGCAGCGCCGGGTGCACATCTCGCCGCCCACCAGGAAGGTGGCCTCACGGTCGTTCCAGCACTCGTAGATGTTGGGGCAGTTCGCCTCGGCACACACCGTGTGCAGGCTCTTCTCCCTCACCAGGCCGCGGACCTCCTGGTAGGTGTCGGAGACGACGGCGCGGGTGCGCAGCCAGTCGGGCTTGGACTCAATGGGTGTCTGGGCGTTGCGCGCCTCGACCCGCAGGAGCTTGCGTCCCTCAGGGGCCACGGTGGTGCTCACGTCTACCTCTCCTCGCCGACGACGGTTCCATCGGGAGTCTAGTACTCGCCCGGGGTTTATAGGACCTCCGACCTAGGAGTGGGGCATGTTGTCACGTGGCATCCGCCACCAAGGGGGCCAGGTGGTTCTCCAGGGCGCGGACCAGAGCCTCTGCGGGGGCGCCGGTCGCCAGGTGCCGGCCGGTCTCCGCTGCCAGTGAGGTCACTCCGGCGTCGTCGATCCCGCAGGGAATGATGCGGTCCAGGGAGAAGGCCTCCAGGTCGAGGTCGACGTTCAGGCCGATCCCATGCATGGTCACGCCACGGGCGACCCTCACCCCCAGGGCGCAGATCTTGCGCTCTGGGCGCGGGGGGCGGCCGGCCCTCCCCACAGTCTCAGGATCGGCGGGCAGCCAGACCCCGGAGCGGCCCTCGACGCGGACCGTCTCCAGGCCGTAGAGGCCGCACAGCTCGATGACCGCGGCTTCCAGTGCCCGCACGTAGCGGATGACGTCAATCGGCTGGGTCAGGCGCAGGATCGGGTAGACGGTCAGCTGGCCCGGCCCGTGCCAGGTGGTCTTGCCGCCGCGGTCCACGTCGACCACCGGTACGTGACCCGGCTCGACGACGTCGGCGCTGGGCCGCTCCCAGGAGTGGGCCCGTCTGCCGACGGTGTAGACCGGCTCATGCTCCACGAGCAGGAGCGTGGAGGGCCGCCGTCCCTCCACGACCTCGCTATGGAGAACCCTCTGCCGCTGCCAGCCCTCACGGAAGGGGATGAGCCGGGAACCGAGCCCCATGTCCTCACGCAGCACGGGCGCAGTCTACGTGACCACAACCGGCACCGGAGCCCGAGTTATCCACAGGCTGGTCGAAAGGGCTGGTCATCCGGGAGCGCCGTGATGATCATGGAGTGTATGAGCCCGACGATGTGCCCCCGCCCCGCCGACCGCCCTGGAGAGGGTGCCTCCAAGCGTGCCCGGCCCCGGCGCCGTCCCGTACCTCGACGTCGGCCCCGGCCTCGCCGCACGGGCTCCCCCCGCCGAGCCTCGCTGCCGCCCTCCGATGCGGAGCCGAGCATTCCCGACTCGGCGCTCAGCACCCTGTCGCAGCAGGGTTACACCATTGGTGAGGTCATGGGGCGCTCCACCGCCCCCGGTGCTCCTCGCCGTGGGCTCGACGCGCAGGGCCGTCATGTGGTCATCCGGGTCGTCGACCTGCCTCGCGGGCGTGCTGGAGCCTTAGTCCTGCGGCGCTTGGCCGATCTGCGCGTCCTGCGCCATCCCGGCCTGGTGACCGTGCGGGAGGTGGTCTCGCTGCCCGAGCACCGGGCGGGCGTCATCATGGACCTCATCGAAGGGGCGGGACTCGACGTGGTCCTGGGGGCGCGCGGACGGCTGAACATCTCATGGCTGGCCACGCTCCTGGACGTCCTGGGCTCGGCACTGGCCTACCTGCACGAGCACGGAGCGACCCACGGGGACGTATCGGCCGGCAACGTCCTGGTGACCACTGACGGACATCCGGTCCTCGTCGACCTGCTGGGCTCCGTCATGGAGACGGGGACGCAGGAGTATGCGGCGCCGGAGCGCCTCGCCGGTGCCCCGGCGTCCGCAGCCGGTGACGTCTACGCCCTGGCTCGTCTGCTGACCGAGTGCGCGGGACAGGGCGGCACCGCCTCCCGGCGCCTGGCGGGAATCATGACGGACGCGCTGGCCGAGGACCCCGCCGACCGTCCCACTGCCCGGGACCTTGCGGCCCGAGCGCCTCAGCTGGGGCAGACCTCACCCATCGAGCTGCCCGACGGCGCCCGCCTGGCTGCCGGCTCCCTGCGAGCAGCGGCCCGCACCCCGACTCGCACGGTCGGCTCCAGGCTCAGGCCCAAAGCGAGGGCAGGTTTCCGACCGAGGACGAAGAGCGAGCCCCGAAAGGAGCTCAGTACCGCTCACCGCACCGGGGCAGTACCCGCAGCCATACGCTGGGGGAGAAGGGCAGGAACGGGGCGCAGACGCAACCGCACCTGGGGGCTCGCGGCGCTGCTGCTGGTGGCCGTCTGCCTGGCTGCCTGGGGGCCGGCCAAAGCCCTGGTGGCGCACAGGCCCGTGTGGGCACTCGGCGCAGCTGCAAGCCCGTCAGGCCCAGAGCGATCGTTGGCGTCCGCCCGCTCCGGTGCCCCTCCCACAGGCAGCCCCTCTCCCGC
>NZ_KV811040.1:141593-146983 GCF_001812965.1 Actinomyces sp. HMSC075C01 | reverse complement strand
TCCCCACCACCCCCGCCGCAACAGCGTCGACACCGGCGGCTCCTGGCGGGAGCGGGGGCGCAGACATGGCCAGTGTCGTCGTCGGACTGTCCGCGGCTCGAGACCGGGCTCTCATGGCCGGCGATGCCACCGCTCTGGCAGCCACGACGGTACCGGGGTCGCCCGCGGCGCAGGCCGACACACAGGTTCTCACCGAGCTGTTCGACTCCGGTGAAGGCGCCGGGGAGCTGCACACCTCCATCAGCCAGGTCACTGAGGTGGCGCTGCCTGACGACGCAGCGGCTCAGTGGCCCGGCGCGAGAGCGATGCAGGTGACGCTGTCCCAAAGTGCCTCAACGCGTTCGGGACCTGCGGGAACTCGGACGGTTCCGGCCCTTGCGCCCCGCCGGGTCGTGCTCATTGTCGTCCCGGAGCCGTGGCGCGTGGCAGACATTCGAGCCGTGGAGTGACCTCAAGGTGCACCACCCGCCAGGCACGCTCGATGATCGGGGCGGATACGGCCCGCGCGGCGCTCAGTACGGCTCGGTCAGGACTGACGCATAGCCCTCGCGCTCGAGCACGTCTCGTGTGTCTGCCACCATCGCCGCCGAACCGCACAGGTAGACGTCCGTGTTGTCGGGATCGAGCCGGAGGTCATGGGCGAGCGCGGGCAGGGCCTGGGTGACTCGTCCGTGGAACGTGTCCGGCGCCTCCTGGCGGCTCAGACAGCGTACGACGGTCCCCGGCATGGGAGAGCTGATCCTGGCGGTGAGATCCTCGTCCTGGTGAGAGCACCCGAAGAGCAGGGCGTCGCGCTCCAGGCCGGGAGCCTGAGCGAACATGGCCAGCATGGGTGCGATTCCGGTGCCAGTGGCGATGAACAGGCGGCGCCTGCCCGAGTCGATGAGCTCGAATCCACCCAGGGGCAGCTCCACCACTGTCTGCGTGCCCGTGTGCGCGTTCTCAATGAACCGGGAGCCTCGGCCGCCTGTCCGGGTGGAGATGAGCAGCCGAAGGCGATCGTCCTCCAGCCCCGCGATCGAGTAGTCACGCCAGGCGTTGTCACCCACGTGCAGACGGGCGAACTGCCCCGGCGCCCACGGGTCGATCCCGCCGTCCAGCTGCAGCACCGCCTCCCACACGCTGGGAGTCAGACGCCGCTTGGAGACCAGGGTGGCGCGGTGCTTGCCCTCGGGCAGTGTGTGTCGTCTGCGAGAGACGGAGGCAGTCGGTGCCGTGTGCAGGGCGGAGGTGATGGTGGAATACCCACGCGGTCCGAGGACCTGGCAGGCGGCGGCCACCCCGCCCATCATGGCTCCCATGATGCCGGCGCTCCCGGCGTCCTGGCCGGAGAGGAACAGGCCGGCAACGGCTGTGCGCGGCCCCAGGGGGCGGGAGCGGTATCTCAGCGGAGTGGCCGGAGGCCCGTAGAAGGCCCCTGCAGGATGGGCGGTGTAGTGCTCGTAGGTCAGAGGGGTGGAGGTCTCCGCGTAGTCCACGAGTGCGGTCAGCCCCGGAGCCGCGCTCTCAGCCAGCTCCAGCATGCCTCGGGAGATGCGTTCCTTGAGAGCGGAGTACTCGGGGCCGCGGTGTCCTCGGGAGTGCTCGGCCCACTTCCGGAAGGCCTTCGCGTCGCAGAAGGAGATGAGTTCGGCGGTGTGCGGGGACTCACCTGACTTCAAGGAGGGGAAGGACACGAAGACATCGTGAGGATGCCCCTCGAGCAGCGAATCGCTGAACCGCTGTGCGCCCTCGTGATCGAGGTCCCGGTTGACCCAGATGTTGCCGCCATCGATGCCGATGCTGCGTGGGTCGTCAAGCAGGCGCAGGAACACGGTGACCACGGACGTGCCCGCGCCCAGGTGCTCCAGCGTGCGGCGTGCGGGTCCGGTGCGCCGCCCGATCTCACCGAACGTGGGCAGCAGGCGGTTGAAGGTGTTGGAGGCGCCGATGGCGGAAACGATGACCGGTGCACGGTAGATGCGCTCGCGTACCCGAGCGCCGCGGTGGTCCATGACGCGGACCCCGACGGCCGCCCCGTTCTCGGTGAGGATCTCGGTGACCTCCTGGGCGACGCGGACAGCGCCTCCGGTCTGCTCGATGCCCTTCTCGAAGGTGCGGGCAATCCGAGCGCTGCCGCCGCGGGGGAACCAGGCGCCCTGGAGGTAGTGGGAGACGATCAGCGCGTGCACGGCAAAGGCTGATCGGGACGGCGGTAGACCGTAGTCCCCCCACTGACTGGCCAGAACGGCCTTGAGCTCGGGGGAGCGGAAGTGGGCATCCAGATACGCCTGCGTCGTCGTGGTAGCTCGCCGTCTTCCCAGCCACTGGGCCGCTGTGAGCAGCGAGGCCGCAGGTCGGGGGACCATTCCCTGGATGAAACCCAACCTCACCCACCGTGTCACCCGGCGAATGTCCTGGAAGTAACGGTGAATGGCTCTGGCCTCGTCAGGGAAAGCGGTGACCAGATCGCGCTCGTACCGAACCGGATCGCTGCTGACGCGCAAGTCCACTCCCGGGTAGACGAACCTGTCGTAGGCGTCGGGCATGCGGTTCCACTCCAGCTCGCCGCCGGAGAGGTAGTCGAAGTAGGCGCGGCCCTGGCTCCCGGGGTCGAGCTGACCGATGTAGTGCACCCCCACGTCCCAGGAGGCGCCGTCGCGCCGGAAGGTGTGTGTCAGTCCGCCCGGTTCCGTATGCCGCTCCAGGACCAGAACTCGCTTGCCGGCGGCGCGCGCCAGGAGGCCGGCGGTCGTCAGGCCTCCGATACCCGAGCCGATCACGATGACGTCGTAGGACATGCTTACCCCTCACGTGCTAGACAGTGTCAAGTCAGCATAGCAGCCAACTGGACACTGTCTAGTAGTTCGGTTCTAGACTCCTCCCATGACCTCTGAATCGACAGGCGCCTCAGGGCGCCGCGGCGGCCGGGACCTGCGCTCCGAGCTGCTGCGAACCAGCAGACAGCTCCTCGATGAATCCGGCCCCAGTGCGCTGAGCATGCGGGAGGTCGCGCGTCGCGCTGGCTGCACGCACCAGGCGCCGTACCACTACTTCGCCAATCGTGAGGCCATCCTGGCGGCGTTGGTACGTGAGGGCTTCGATGAGCTCGCGGACAGGCTCGCCTCGGCGCACGAGGGGCTTGGGAGCACGGATCTGCGCGCGGTCCTGACGGCCTCGGGAACCGCCTACGTTGAGTTCGCGCTACATCATCCCGGGGTGTTCCGGGTGATGTTCCGACCCGACGTCTGCGATCCCGAACGCTTCCCGGAGATAGTGCAGGCCGGAGAGCGTGCGCGCCATGAGCTGGCCCGTCTGGCGAAGGCCGTCATGGGTGATGGTGCTCAGCTCGAGGTGGAGGTCCTGATCTGGTCCAGCGTGCACGGCCTGGCCTCACTGCTGCTCGACGGCCCCTTGGCGGGCGAGTTCAGCTCCACGGAGGATCGCATCGACTTCGCCCGCCGCGTCGTCGGCCTGGCTGGGATCCCCTTCGCCGGCAGTGAGTCGACAACGGCCGAGGAGTCCTGAGCCTGAGCGGACGGGGCCGGGCGCGTCGCACCTCCTCACTCCTGAGCCATGTGAGCGTCATGGCTTCTGAGGCATTCGGAGGGGTGCTCGCTCGGGGTGGGCAGGTTGCCTTGGAGACAACGGTGGGCTGATGGATAAGGTCTGGAGAACCGTCGGTGTCCATGGCGCTGACATCAACCCCGCACCGGCGCCGCACGCCGGGGAGAGACCGCAGAATTTCAACGACCTTCAGGGGGTGCTTCAACGGCAGGCTCGTTGATGTCAGCACGGTGGACACTGGGCTGTCGGCAGGATCGACTTCGTAGGGTCGTGGCGGCGAAGCCGGGCACCCTCACCTCGGGGACCAGCCTCACCTTCTCCTGCCAGGCCTCCTCCGACTCCTGCCCTGTGGGGCCCGGAGGAGTCGGTGAAACACCGGCCCTGGCCGCCTACGTCGTAGGGTGGCCCACTCCACGAGGGTGGGGATCCACTGTCCAAGGGTTGTGCGTACTGCACGAAGGCCCCACCCACCTGGAGTACCCCCGCCCCTCCTCCAGTAGCGCCCCACCTTCGTGCAGTACAGGCCAGGCGCTATCCAGGCGACCGCGGGTAGTCGCACCGGCCCCCGCCGGGGAGGCGAGCAACGAGAACCAGGCCGGATTCGCCCACCGTACCGGTGTCCTGGGACGGCAGGGCGCCCCGCGCTCGGGCAGACGGTCCTGCTCTTGCTCGTCGCGCCGGTGTCTTGAGATGAGTCGCTCGTCGTGCGTCTGAGCGCGGAACTCGAGTGGTGGGCAAGACAACGGGGCCCCGCACCGTGATGGTGCGGGGCCCCGTTGACGGCCTAGCGGGCCGAGTGCTGGCTCACAGACCCAGCTCGCCGCCGAAGTCGCCCTCCTCGAGGCGCTTCTTGACCGTCATGAGGTAGCGGGCCGCGTCCGCGCCGTCCACCAGTCGGTGGTCGTAGGACAGGGCCAGGTAGCACACCGAGCGGATGGCGATGACCTCGCCGCCGTCGGCGTCCTTGATGACGCGGGGCTGGCGCTGAATGGCGCCCAGGCCCAGGATCGCGACCTCCGGCTGGTTGATGATCGGGGTGTCGAACAGGGCACCGCCGCTGCCGGTGTTGGTGATCGTGAAGGTCGAGCCGCTGAGCTCATCGGGGTTGACCTTGTTGTCCCGGGTACGGGCGGCCAGGTCGTTGATGCGCTTGGCCAGCCCGGGGATGTTGAGGTCCCCGGCGTTCTTGACCACCGGCACGAGCAGGCCGCGCGGCGTGTCCACCGCGATGCCGACGTGCTCGACGTCGTGGTAGGTGACGTTCTTGCCCTCGATGGAGGCGTTGATCTTCGGGTGGGCCTTGAGGGCCTCCGTGGCCGCCTGGACGAAGAAGGGCAGGAAGGTCAGCTTGGTGCCGTTCTTGGCCAGGAAGTCATTCTTCGCGCGGGCCCGCAGCGCGGCCACGCGAGTCACGTCCACCTCGACGACGGTGGTCAGCTGAGCGGAGGTCTGCAGGGAGTCGATCATGCGATCGGCGATGACCTGACGCAGCCGGCTCATCTTCTCCGTGTGGCCGCGCAGGGTGGTGTCCACCTCGGGCTTGGCCGAGGCCGGCTTGGCCGCAGCGGCAGGCGCCAGCGCCTCAGCAGCCGGAACTGGGGCGGCCGCAGCAGCGCGGGCCTCCTCGGCGGCCTTGGCCGCGGCCTCCACGTCCTGCTTGCGGATGCGTCCGCCCACACCTGTACCGGTGACGGTGGACAGGTCCACGCCCTTGTCCTTGGCGAGCTTGCGCACGATCGGCGTGACGTAGGAGCCCGAGGCCCCAGTGCCCACCGGTGCGGCGGCTGCAGGCGCCGCGGTCGCAGCAGGAGCGGGTGCCGGCGCCTCAGCGGCCGGGGCCGGTG
>NZ_KV811040.1:114519-141493 GCF_001812965.1 Actinomyces sp. HMSC075C01 | reverse complement strand
GCGCCTCAGCGGCCGGGGCCGGTGCGGGAGCCGGGGGCTCGGGGGCGGCCTGCGGCGCGGGCGCCGCGGGGGTCGGGGCGGAGCCCGCCTCGGAGGGGTCGCCGATGATGGCCAGGACGGTGCCGACCTCGACGGTCTCGTCCTCGGGGACACGGATCTCCAGCAGGACGCCGGATGCGGGGGAGGGGACCTCGGTGTCGACCTTGTCGGTAGCGACCTCCAGCAGGGGCTCGTCGGCCTCGACGGTGTCTCCCACGGCCTTGAGCCAGGAGGAGACCGTCCCCTCGGTGACGGACTCACCCAGGGCCGGCATCGTCACCTCGGTGCCCTCGGCCGAACCGCCGGCCTGCGGGGCGGCGGGTGCCGGCGCCTCAGCGGCCGGGGCCGGTGCGGGAGCCGGAGGCTCGGGGGCGGCCTGCGGCGTGGGGGCGGCCGGTGCCGGGGCGGAGCCCGCCTGAGAGGGGTCGCCGATGATGGCCAGGACGGTGCCGACCTCGACGGTCTCGTCCTCGGGGACACGGATCTCCAGCAGGACGCCGGATGCGGGGGAGGGGACCTCGGTGTCGACCTTGTCGGTAGCGACCTCCAGCAGGGGCTCGTCGGCCTCGACGGTGTCTCCCACGGCCTTGAGCCAGGAGGAGACCGTCCCCTCGGTGACGGACTCACCCAGGGCGGGCATCTTCACGGACTCTGACATTGCTGTCTTCCTTACTCTCGTCTAGCTGGATCAGCCGTGGTTGTGCAGCGGCTTGCCGGCGAGGACCATGGCGGCCTCGCCGAGGGTCTCGTTCTGGGTGGGGTGGGCGTGGACCAGGGAGGCGACGTCGTCGGCGTCGGCCTCCCAGGACACCATGAGCTGGCCCTCTCCGACCTGCTCGCCCATGCGGGCGCCGATGGCGTGGAAGCCCACGATGGGGCCGTCCTTGAGGGAGACGAGCTTGACGAAGCCCTGGGTCCCCAGGATCTGGCTCTTGGCGTTGCCGGCCACGTTGAACTCGGCGGTGGTGATGTTGTCCTTGCCGTGGATCTCGGCGGCCTTGGCCTCCGACAGCCCCACCGAGGCGATCTCGGGCTCGCAGAAGGTGACCTTGGGGACCAGGACGTCGTTGACCGGCGTGGGGTCCAGGTCCGCGATCTTCTCCGCCACGACAATGCCCTGGGCGAAGCCGCGGTGGGCGAGCTGGACGCCGGGAACGATGTCGCCCACCGCCCACACGCCGGGGACATTGGTGCGGCCGTACTCGTCGGCCAGGACGAAGCCACGGTCCATGGAGACCCCGACCTCCTCGTAGCCCAGGTTGGCCGTGACCGGTCCGCGACCCACGGCGATGAGGAGGACCTCGGCCTCGTGGGTCTTGCCGTCCTGGGTGCGCACGGTCACCCCACCGTCGTGGCGCTCAACCGACTCGAACATCGTGTTGGTGCGGAAGGTGATCTTGCGCTTGCGGAAGGCGCGCTCGAGCTGCTTGGAGATCGCCTCGTCCTCGTTGGGCACCAGGTGGGGCAGCCCCTCGATGATGGTGACCTGGCTGCCCATGGAGGCCCAGGCCGAGGCGAACTCCACCCCGATGACGCCGCCGCCCAGGATCACTGCCGAAGCAGGGACATGGTCCATCTCCAGGGCCTCCTCGGAGGTGATGACGCCTCCGGAGATCTCCTGCCCGATGGTCTTGGAGTAGGAGCCAGAAGCGAGGATCACGTTGCGGCCGGTGATGCGGCGACCGTCAACGTCGACGGCGTCGGCAGCAACCAGACGTCCCCAGCCCTGGATCAGATCGATGCCCCGCGAGGAGACCAGGCCCTCAAGGCCCTTGTGCATCCGCGAGACGATGCTGTTCTTGTACTTCTGGACTCCCGGCATGTCCACGCCCTCGAAGGCGGCCTTGATGCCCACCGTGGCGGCCTCGCGCACGGCATCGGCGGTCTCGGCGGCATGCAGCAAGGCCTTGGTGGGCACGCAGCCGCGGTGGAGGCATGTGCCCCCCAGCTTGTCCGCCTCGATCAGGGCGACCTTGAGGCCCAGCTGGGCGCCACGCAGGGCGGCGGCGTAGCCCCCCGATCCCGCGCCCAGAATGACCATGTCGTAGACGGTCTCTGTCACGAACTCACTCCTTGTTGCTTGGTCATGTCGCCCACGGAGGGCGGCTCGGCACGGGGCCATTGTTCCATCTGAAGAGGGCGTACAGGAGCCAGGGGGGTTGCTGTTGAGGGACCAGAGTCCTGAAAACGGGGTGAGACGCATCACTGTACATGGGTGGTACTGACAACGAACCCGTGCCGGGGCGCTTACGCAAGGCCCCGGCACGGGTGTCGTCGACCCGTCTTCGACGAACGAGGGTTCAGGAAAGGATGCTGACCTCGGCGGACAGAGAACGGAGCAGCTCCACCAGAGTGGAGACCCCCATGCCCGTCCCGCCGGTCGGAGTCAGTCCCCAGGGCGAGGAGTCGTTGTAGGCGGGGCCTGCGATGTCGAGGTGGGCCCATGGCCGCCGTCCGACGAACTCGCGCAGGAACAGCCCGGCCGAGAGCATCCCGCCGGCGCGCGAGCCGACCTTGGTGTTGCGCAGGTCGGCGAAGGGCGAGTCCAGGGTGGCACGCAGGTGCGCGGGCAGCGGCATCGGCCAGAAGGACTCTCCCGCCCGCTGCGCCGCGGCGACGACCTCCTCTCGAAGGTCCGGTGTCCCCATGACGGCGGCCACGTGATCGCCCAGGGCCACGATCTGCGCCCCGGTGAGGGTGGCCACGTCCAGGACGGCATCGGGCTCCTCCG
Source organism: Actinomyces sp. HMSC075C01 (assembly GCF_001812965.1). Lineage (NCBI taxonomy): Bacteria > Bacillati > Actinomycetota > Actinomycetes > Actinomycetales > Actinomycetaceae > Actinomyces > Actinomyces sp. HMSC075C01. Next base: position 138,723 of record NZ_KV811040.1, on the reverse strand, counting down.
TGACGGCCCGGGCCAGGGCGTCGGCCATGACCAGGCGGCCCTCGGCATCGGTGTTGGTCACCTCCACGGTGGTGCCGTCGAACATCGTGATGACGTCGCTGGGGCGCTGGGCGTCTGCCCCGGGCATGTTCTCGGCCAGCGCCAGCCACGCGGTGACGCGGATCGGAAGCGCCAGGCGCGCGGCCGTGACGATGGCGCCCAGCACGGTGGCGGCCCCCGCCATGTCTGACTTCATCTCCGGCATGGAGGAGGCCGGCTTGAGGGACAGGCCGCCGGAGTCGAAGGTGATGCCCTTGCCGATGAGGGCGACGTGCTTGGGGCGGCCGGCTGCGCCGTCGCCCTCGGCCTGTGAACTCGCCCGCCCGCCGGCGGCCTCGGCTGCGTGCACCGGCGACCACTCCAGACGGACCAGGCGCGCCGGGTGCACTGAGCCCTGAGCCACGCCGAGGATCCCCCCGAAGCCCTGCTCGACCAGTGCCGGGGCGTCCCAGATCTCTACACGGATGCCGGCCGCCTGCCCGGCTGCGCGGGCCCTCTCGGCGAAGACCTGCGGAGTCAGTCGGTTCGGCGGCTCGTTGACCAGATCCCGGGTCAGCGCCGTGGCCTGGGCCAGCGCCAGTGCTCCCGCCATCGCCTCCTGCCCCTCGGGGGTGTCGGCCAGGGGGGAGACGATGAAGATGCTCTTGAGCGGGGAGGTCCACTTCGAGGTCTTCTCCTGGCCGGGGCGGTCCTCGTTCTTCGTCGCGCTCCAGGAGTAGGCGCCCAGAGCGGCTCCGTGCACGACGGCGGCGAGCTGCTCCTCGCAGAGCGCGGGCAGTGCCAGGACCGCGGAGTCGGTCCCGGCCAGTGCTCGGGTGGCGCGTCCGGCGGCCCGGCGCAGGAGACCGGTCTGGTCGTAGCCCAGTGCGGCCTCGTCGTCGGTGATGACGGCGAGCGGGTCGGTGTCGACCCAGCCTGTTCCGACGCCGACTATGAGGATCGTCGCCGGTCCCCGGTAGCCCTGGCCGGTCACCGAGGAGGAGGGCAGGCGCACCACGGAGTCCTGGGCGCCTGAGAAGCCTAGAGACGGCAGCAGGGTCACGAGTGCGTTGATGTCCAGGTCCTCCAGGGCGGTGCTCGAGGGCGGCTGGAGGCCCTCCAGGAGGATCTCGGGTGCCTCGGCCCCGTCCCGGCCCGGCGCTGCGGCTAGGACGAGCACGTCGGCCTCGGTGCCGGAGGCGTCATCAGGCCCGACTCCGGACGGCGCATCGGATTCGCTGCCCGTGGCGGTGGCACTGTCGGTATCGTCCTCCTGGGCCTCGGAGGTCTCCTCGTCGCCGTCGGAGTCCTGCTTCAGGACCTGCTCGGCGGCGTCGGTATCTGTCGAGCCGGCTCCGTCCCTGGCGGCGGGGGCCTCGGAGCTCTCGGTCTCCTCGACCGTGTCGACCTCGGCCTGACTGCTGAGGTCGGTATCCTTGCGGTCATCCTCCGCCGAGGCGCGTGCGTTCAGGGATTTGGTCAACTTAATGGTGCTCACGTTGTGAATAGTAACGTTCTGGCATTGGTTGGAGGTTGAACCGGTGCTGCGCGTGCCGAAGGTCATCACATGGAAAGGTCGTTCCTCATGGACGAGCGCTCATCGGTACGTCCGGTTCAGGACACCCGTCGTCCCGCGTACGGGTGGGGACGGATCCTGGTCGGCGTCTTCGCCGTCTTCGGGGCGGTCGTTCTTGTCCCCTCCCTGACGACGCTGCTGAGAAGTCCCGATGAGGAGCCCGCGGTCTGGTCGTTCAACCTGCTGGGGGGCGGCCTGTACATCCTGCTGGCCGTCTGCGTGGCCCACAACGGGCGCCGGATGCGCAACATCGGCTGGATGTGTCTGGGGGCACTGGCCACCATGGCGGTGCTCATCGGCATCCTCACCCTGCCCGCCTCCTCGCCCGGCGAGCTCAACGACTCGGTGTGGGCCCACTGGGGCCGGTCCCGGTGCTACCTGCCGGCGATCCTCCCGGTGGTCGCCGCTGCGTGGATGTGGATGTCCGACCCCCGGCGCATCGTGGCCAATGCCGAGCGCATCACCGAGCTGTCCGACACCCTCACCGAGAGCATCACCGAGAAGGCGCGAGCGGTTCAGGAGGGCCGGACTCACAAGACTCCGCGCAGTGGTCGGGATCGGTGAGGCGCTACGGCGTGCCCTGAACGGCTTCTGAGCGCGTCGAGCCCCGGCGGACTCTTATCGGCGCCGGGAACGGCGCGAGCTGCGCGGGCTGATTCGGCTGATGCGGCTGATCCTTCCGATTCTGCGCGGAGGAACGGGGCGGGAGTGCCACTTGTCCTGAAGCCGTGAGCCCCAGGAGGTGTAGGTGGCGGCGGCTGCACGGGCCTGTGCCTGGACCTCGTAGAGCCGTTCGACGACGATCCTGTGGGACACCCAGCCCACCAGCTCCTCCGCACCGGAACCGGCGGCGCGGGCAACCACCGGAAGCCCCTCCATGCGGGTACCGGTCAGGGCCTGAAGCACGTCGGTCGCCTCGTCCTCGCAGTGCAGACGGTCGCGGACCAGCGGCAGGTCCGCCAGCGTCGCCGGCCGGGCAGAGGCGTCGTCGGACTCGTCGCTCAGGATCGTTCCGGCGAGCTGAGCGGCCGTCACACAACCAAGCAGCTCGCCGGTGCCGTCCTGTCCGCCGGCGACCACGGGCAGGGCTGAGACACCATGCCGGCTCATCACGGAGGCGGCCTGGCTGAGCGGCGCCGTGGCCTGGAGCACGTCGGGCGGGTCCACCATGAGCCGGGAGGCGTGGGTGCGCCCCAGGAGCGTGGTGGACATCGGGTCCTCGACATCCTCTCCGCGACGACGCAGCTCCTCGGTGAACAACGTGCCGCGTGACAGGAACCTGCTGATGAAGGTGGCCAGTACCGTGGCCAGCATGAGAGGCACCAGCAGCGCGTGCTGCCCGGTCATCTCGATGATGAGCAGGACCGCCGTCATCGGGGCGCGAGCCGCTCCGGCGAAGACCGCTCCCATACCGATCACCCCGAAGACCCCGGCGGCCGGCGCGTAGCTGGGAGCCACGAGGGTGCCGAAGGCCGCGCCGAGCGTCCCACCGATGAACAGGGACGGGGCGAACACCCCGCCGATGAAACCCATCCCCAGGGTCAAGGAGGTCGCCAGCATCTTGGCCACGCACAGCACCAGCAGCAGCGTCAGGGCGTAGCGTCCCGCCAGCGCCCGGTTGAGAGTGGCTGACGACTCGCCGTACATCTCGGGCAGAATCAGGAGAGTCGCACCGACCGCGAGCCCGCCGATGCCCGGACGCGCCCAGATCGGAACGCCCAGCCGCTGCCAGGCGCGGGTCAGGGCGTCGAGGGTGACGAAGCGAAGACGCATGAAGCCGATACCGACGCCCCCGCCCACGACTCCCAGCAGTGCGACCCAGCCCAGCTGGGCATCGCCGGACAGATCCAGGTAGGGAAGTGACAGCGACAGCGTCGTCCCCAGCAGGTGGTGCGACAGGACCGTCGAGGAGACACAGGCCAGGACAATGACGATGAAGGCGTCGGCGCTGAAGCCCATGAGGATGACCTCCAGGGCGAAGAAGGCCCCGGCCAGCGGCGCGTTGAAGGCGGAGGCGATGCCGGCGGCCGTTCCGGCGGCCGCCAGGTGACGGATCGAGGACCTGGGCAGCCGCAGCCCCCGTCCGATGATGTTCGCCGTCGATGCGCCCAGCTCGGCGATCGGCCCTTCCGGACCGACCGAGCCTCCGCCGCCGATCGTCAGCGCGGCCGACGTCGTCGCGGCCAGAGCCGGCAGGGGCACCATGGTGCCGTCGCCGTGGCGAGTCGACCAGATGACGCCGGCCACCCCGTGGCCCGTGGGGGTGTGGCCCAGTCGGGACATCAATGGTCCTGTCAGGAGACCGGAGAGCACCGGGGCGACCAGGACGAACCAGGTCCCCAAAGGCGCCAGGAGCCCAACCGAGGGCCCCATCGACATGGTGTAGTCGTCAGCTCCGCTCAGCAGCCGGGACCAGGCGTCGATCCCCAGCCGGAACAGCACCGCCCCCAGGCCCGAGGCGAGCCCTACCAGCACTGCCAGGATGTAGAGGCCGAAACGATGATGGCGGAAGAGGCTGCCTGCGCGCCGCGACAGGGGGCCAGACAGCCTCTTCCACACGCGATCCATCAGTGCAGGTTCTCCACCTTGACCGTGAAGGTCTCCTCCTCACCCCGCCCGTCGGCCTGGGAGGACGCTGCGCCGATCCTCCACACCTGCCGGTAGAAGCTGAGCTCAGCCTCATAACGCCGCCGGATGTTCGCCGCCAGACGGAAGCCGTGGCCCTCGCCCTGGAAAACCTCCAAGGCCACCGGTGCGCCGGCCTCCTTGAGGGCCTCGTACATGGCGGTGGCCTGCTCGGCCGGGACGATCGGATCCTCCGAGCCCTGGATGAGCAGCAGCGGAACGTTGATGTCCTCGATGTGGTTGATGGGGCTGCGCTCATCGAGCACCGGGTCGTCGATGTCCTGGGTGCCCACGAGCTGGCCGATGTAGTGCGACTCGAACTTGTGGGTGGTGCGCACCAGCCTCTTGAGATCGGTCACGCCGAAGCAGGAGCTGGCCGCCGTGAACACCGAGGAGCGGGTGATGGCCGACAGCACCGTGAAGCCCCCGGCCGAACCTCCACGGATCGCGATACGGCGTGGGTCCACGAGCCCGGCGTCAACCAGGTGCTGGGCCCCGTTGACACAGTCGTCGACGTCATAGACGCCCCATTTGCCCTCCAGGGCCTTACGGTAACCCGTCCCGTAGCCCATGGAGCCGCGGTAGTTGACATCCAGGTAGCCGAAGCCCCGACTGGTCCAGTACTGGATACGCAAGTCGTAGCCGGGGACGGCCGTGGCCGTCGGCCCGCCGTGGACGTTGACGATCAGTGGCGCCAGCTCACCGTCGGGGCCCGTGTGAGAGGCCGAGGTCGGCGGGTAGTAGAAGCCGTGGGCGGTGGCGCCGTCGCTCGTGGGCCAGGAGACCGGCTCGGGGAAGGACACTCCGGCCCCCTCAGGCACGAACTCGCCCGAGCCGCGCAGCACCTGCACGGTGCCGTTCTTGACCTCCACGATGCTGGGCATCGACATCTCGTTGGAGGCCAGCATGACGACGCGACCCGCGTTGGAGGCGACGTTGCCGATCGGCTGCCACCCCACGTTCCACTCCTCGAGCTCCCCGTTGGCGAGCTTGATGGTCCCCAGGTGCGAGATCGCGTCATGGGCCCATGAGGTGATGATGTGCTCGGAGTCGAGCACGTCGAAGGAGTGCGGCCCCAGCTGCCAGGCCGGGTTGGTGAAGGTGGCCTCGGCCGGGTGCAGGGGCCGGGTGCGCAGCTTCTCCGACCAGCCGGCGCGGTTGGTGCCGCGCACCGGGAAGCCCTCGGTGCGGTAGAGGTTCCAGAAGCCCGAGGCGTTGGAGCCGTGCACCAGCTCGCACTCCTCGGTCCAGCGGGGCTCGGAGACCGAGTGCCCGTCGCCGCCATCCACCCGCGTCTGCTCGCCGAGAGTCCCGTCCTGGCCGAGGTCTCCCACGTGCAGGCAGGCGTTGTCCCACGGCATCCCCGGGTGGTCCCAGGTGATCCAGGCCAGGTGCTCGCCGTCGGGGGACAGCGTCGGGGCGACCACGAAGTCCGTACCCGACACCAGCGTGCGCACGCGGGAGTCATCGCGGGCGGCCGAGCCGTCCAGAGGAATCGCCACCAGGGTGTTCACGGCCTCGCCGTCGCCTCGGTGGTCCTCGCGGACGGCGTAGACCAGGCCCCGGCCCGTGTCGATCTCCAGGTCGCCGTGTCGTACGTCGCCGTAGATCGTGAGCGGGACCAGGCCGCGCATGCGGTGCGTCACGTCGTACCGGTAGAGGCGCCCGTCCCCGGCGTGCGAGACCACGATGATCCCACTGTCGACGGCGTAGGCCCGCCCTCCGTACTCGTGCACCCGGGTGCGCACATCGACCAGCTCGTCGGCGGGCGTCAGCGGAAGCACCTCACCGATCTGGCCGTCGCCGTTGCGGCGAAGCAGCACGTTGCGGCCCGCCTGCGAGGCACGCTGCTCCACCCAGTAGGTGTCTGCGCCGTCCACACGGACCTGGGAGAGCAGGACCGTCCGGGTCGTGATGGTGCCTGGAGTGATGGGCGAGGGCCAGGTACCGAAAGGGGCTGTGGTGCTCATGGTTCCTCCTGGAAGGCAGTCCTAAGGGGCGGTCGGGCGATCGGAACGACGCCGTGGAGCGGTGGGCGCGGACGGCTCGACACCCAAGGCATACAGTACGTGCTCAGCCGTGACCCGCGTGACACGCGGCCGCACAGTGGTCGGCGCGGCTCTATGCCGAGCGCCCTTGGACCGCTCAGGAGCGTCTATCCGGGGAGCCGTGCACGGTCACCGGGGCGGGGAAGGTCGGGGAAGGGGCCGCGTCAGGTGAGTCAGGTGACACCTGCGCCGCGTCAACGGCTACCCTGTTCCGAGTGCCGCTCGGCGACCCGCCGGCTTGCTCATGAGCGACACAAACGACTCGTCACCACCTTCCTCAAGGAGGCGCACCGTGCCAGCAGCTGCTGAGCGCCCTGGAGGGCCCACCGGCAAGGCGCTCCTGCCCTGCGTGCGCAAGCCCGCCGACCTCGATCGGCTCACCAGCGAACAGCTGGTGATGCTCGCCTCGGAGATCCGCCAGTATCTTGTCGCCTCAGTGGCGCGCACCGGCGGCCACCTCGGCCCCAACCTCGGCGTCGTCGAGCTGACGATCGCACTGCACCGGACCTTCCGCTCACCGCGGGACACCATCGTGTTCGACACCGGGCACCAGGCCTACGTCCACAAGCTGCTCACCGGCCGTCAGGACTTCACTCATCTGCGGGAGCGGGGCGGCCTGTCCGGCTACCCCTCGCGCGCCGAGTCCGTCCACGACGTCGTGGAGAACTCCCACGCCTCAACCTCCCTGTCCTGGGCTGACGGAATCGCCCGGGCCAACCACCTGCAGGGCCACGACGAGCGCCACGTCGTCGCCGTCATCGGGGACGGGGCCATGACCGGGGGAATGGCCTGGGAGGCCCTGGACAACATCGCCGACTCCTCGGATCGCCACCTGGTCATCGTCGTCAACGACAACGGCCGCTCCTACGCCCCCACCATCGGGGGACTGGCCCACCACCTCGACGCGCTGCGCACCAATCCCGGCTACGAGCGCGTCCTGTCCGGGATCAAGCGAACGCTCCTGTCGCAGGGCGTCCCCGGCCGGGCCGCCTTCGACGCCCTGCACGGCCTCAAACAGGGGCTCAAGGACGTCCTCGTCCCCTCGGCCTTCTTCGAGGACCTGGGGATCAAGTACACCGGCCCGGTCGACGGCCACGACATCACGGCCGTCGAGTTCGCCCTCACTCGCGCCCGCGAGTACGCCGAACCGGTCATCGTCCACGTCATCACCGAGAAGGGGCGGGGCTACACCCCGGCCGAGGAGCACGTCCCCGACCGCTTCCACGCCGTGGGGAAGATCCATCCCGAGACCGGCTTGCCGGTGGTGGCAGAGCGCTTCGGCTGGACCGCCGTCTTCGCCGAAGAGATCCTCTCCCTGGCCCGCGGTGACAAAAGGATCGTCGGGGTCACCGCCGCCATGCAGGCCCCGGTGGGTCTCCAGCCCCTGGCCGATGCGATGCCTACGCGGGTCGTCGACGTCGGCATCGCCGAGCAGCACGCGCTGACCTTCTCCGCCGGGCTCGCCTTCGCCGGCATGCACCCGGTGGTGGCCCTCTACGCGACCTTCCTCAACCGCGCCTTCGACCAGGTGCTCATGGATGTCGCCCTGCACCGGGCGGGAGTGACGATCGTCCTGGACCGGGCCGGAATCACGGGAACCGACGGGGCCAGCCACAATGGCATGTGGGACATGGCGCTTCTGGCGCACGTTCCGGGCCTGCGCCTGGCAGCCCCCCGCGATGAGGCGACGCTGCGCGAGAGCCTGCGCACGGCCGTGAGCATTGACGACGCCCCCACCGTCGTGCGCTACCCCAAGGGCGCGCTGCCCGAGCCATTGACCGCGTTGCGCCGCCTCGGTTCGGGAGAGGAGGACCCAGGGCGCCGTGAGGAGGCGGCGCACGAGGACGCCCAGCCGGCCCTCTGTGCCTTCGACGTCGTCGACGTCCTGCTCGAGAGTCTGCGGCCGACTGGCGCCGCGCGCATCCTGCTGGTGGGGGTGGGCGCCATGGCCGCCGAGGCCTATGAGGCCGGCCGGCTTCTCCAGCAGGAGGGCCGCGCCGTCACCGTGGTGCATCCGCACTGGGTCATCCCGGCTCCGGCTCCTCTCGTGGCGGCCGCCGCCGACGTCGATGTCGTCGTCGTGGTCGAGGACGGTCTGGTCGACGGGGGTATCGGTTCCCAGCTGCGTGACGCGGTCGAGGAGTACCAGGCCGTCCGCAGCGGTACAGGAGGCTCGCAGGTCTTCCGCCGCATCGGTATTCCCCGACGGTTCGTTGACACGGCCACCCGCGCTCAGCTGATGGAGGACTTCGGCATGTGCGCGGTCGATATCGCCCAGGCGGCCCGCAGAGCGGCCGACGGCGTCGCAGGTGCCCGCACCGACCAGGACCTTGGGGCCGAGTAGGGAACGAGTAGGGAGGCGGAGACGGCATCTCGGCTCCGGTTCCCGGCCGGGGGCTCGGAGCCGTTGGGACACCTGTCCTAATCGCTTTGGTCGGACGACGTGCACAGAACGCGGCTCCATTCGTCTCCGTTGCCGAAGGCCGGACGGGGTTATCGGCCGGGGACGCACTTCCTTCCAGAGGGTCGATATAAGGACTTATGTCCTGGATTGCGGTGGCGTTGATCGGCCTGTGAGTCATCTAACCGACTCTTCTTGGGACCAGTGGCCCACAAGCCATCCTTTGGGTTCTAGTCTGAGACCGACGGCGCGCCGATGTGCCGCCTCGCCTCACAAGGGCGATCGCAACCGGGTGGCTCTCCGGTCACCCACATGAGGAGGGCACGGATGACCACTGAGGTCACAACATCTGCCACCACGGCGAGCGGCAATGACGCCTGGGAGGGCTTCGTCACCGGACCGTGGACCGAGGACATTGACGTCCGCGACTTCATCCAGCGCAACTACACCCCCTACGATGGCGACGCCTCGTTCCTCGCCGGCGCCACGGACAAGACCCTGCGCCTGTGGGACACCCTGGAGAAGAACTACCTCTCCGAGGAGCGCAAGGTCCGCATCCTCGACGTCGACACCCACACTCCCGCTGACATCGACGCGTTCCCGGCCGGCTACATCAGCGAGGATGACGACGTCATCGTTGGCCTGCAGACGGACTCCCCGCTGCGCCGTGCCATGATGCCCAACGGCGGCTGGCGCATGGTGGAGACCGCCATCAAGGAGGCGGGCAAGGAGGTCGACCCCGAGGTCAAGAAGATCTTCACCCGCTACCGCAAGACCCACAACGACGCGGTCTTCGACATCTACACCCCGCGCATCCGCGCGGCGCGCTCGAGCCACATCATCACCGGCCTGCCCGATGCCTACGGCCGTGGCCGCATCATTGGTGACTACCGCCGTGTGGCGCTCTATGGCGTCGACTTCCTCATCGAGCAGAAGCAGAAGACCAAGGACGCCGTGGCCGACGAGCCCTTCTCCGAGCACTGGGCCCGCTACCGCGAGGAGCACTCCGAGCAGATCAAGGCGCTCAAGAAGCTCAAGGTGATGGCCGCCTCCTACGGCTACGACATCTCCGGCCCGGCCAAGAACTCCCATGAGGCGGTCCAGTGGACCTACTTCGCCTACCTGGCCTCCGTGAAGTCCCAGGACGGTGCCGCCATGAGCATCGGCCGCCTGTCCGCCTTCCTGGACATCTACTTCGAGCGGGACCTGCGCAACGGGGTCATCGACGAGTCCCGCGCCCAGGAGCTCATCGACAACATCGTCATGAAGCTGCGCATCACGCGCTTCCTGCGCACCATCGACTACGACCAGATCTTCTCCGGTGACCCCTACTGGGCCACCTGGTCGGACGCCGGTTTCGGTGAGGACGGCCGTGCCCTGGTCACCAAGACCTCCTTCCGCCTGCTGCAGACCCTGCGCAACCTCGGGCCAGCCCCGGAGCCGAACATCACGATCTTCTGGGACGAGAACCTGCCGCAGGGCTACAAGGACTTCTGCGCCCTCATCTCGATCACGACCTCCTCCATCCAGTACGAGGCCGACGAGCAGATCCGTGAGCACTGGGGCGACGACGCCGCGATCGCCTGCTGCGTGTCCCCGATGCGCGTGGGCAAGCAGATGCAGTTCTTCGGCGCTCGCGTCAACTCCGCCAAGGCCCTGCTCTACGCCATCAACGGTGGCCGTGACGAGATGACCGGCAAGCAGGTCGTCACCGGTCTGCCCGGCATCGAGGGCGATGGCCCCCTCGACTTCGACGAGGTCTGGGACAAGTACGAGAAGATGCTTGACTGGGTGGTGGCCACCTACGTCGAGGCCCTCAACATCATCCACTACTGCCACGACCGCTACGCCTACGAGGCAATCGAGATGGCGCTGCACGACTCCGACATCGTGCGCACCATGGGCTGCGGCATCGCAGGCCTGTCGATCGTGGCCGACTCGCTGGCGGCCATCAAGTACGCCAAGGTCACCCCGGTTCGCGACGAGACCGGCCTGGTGGTCGACTACGTCACCGAGGGCGACTTCCCGATCTACGGCAACGATGACGACCGCGCCGACGACATCGCGGCCACCGTGGTCCACACGATCATGTCGAAGATCAAGGCCCAGCCCTTCTACCGGGATGCCATCCCGACGCAGTCGGTGCTGACGATCACCTCCAACGTGGTCTACGGCAAGGCAACCGGCTCCTTCCCCTCAGGGCACCAGAAGGGCACCCCCTTCTCGCCCGGAGCCAACCCGGAGAACGGGATGGACACCCACGGAATGGTCGCCTCGATGCTCAGCGTCGGCAAGCTCGACTACAACGACGCCCTCGACGGCATCTCGCTGACCAACACGATCACCCCGCAGGGACTGGGCCGCACTCTCGACGAGCGCGTCGCCAACCTCGTGGGCATCCTCGACGCAGGCTTCGTCCCCGACGACTGCGCCGAGATCTGATCGAGCCGCTCACCCGGCCGATCACACCGCAGCAATTTCTCACACATCGATAACATCACCTCAGAAAGGGGCCATCATGGCCACGTACGAAGAGCGCCTCGCCTCCATGAAGGCACAACGTCAGGACAACGGCGGCGTCAAGGGCCTGTACCACGCCAACATCAACGTCCTGGACCGCAACACCCTCGAGGACGCGATGGAGCACCCGGAGAACTACCCGAACCTCACGGTTCGTGTCTCCGGCTACGCCGTCAACTTCGTCAAGCTGACTCGCGAGCAGCAGCTTGACGTTCTTCACCGCACCTTCCACTCCCAGGCCTGAGCCCTGGAGCACGGCGAGCGGTCATGACGCAGGCCACGACGACCGTGCGCGACGGCGGTCGGGACCAGGACTTCCTGGCCCCGGCCGCTCGCTTGCGCGGTGCGGGTATCGGCGGGCTCGAGGAGCTGACGGATCTTCAACGCTCGGAGCGCCTGGCCCGAATGCGCGATGGCGACCTGGGCTCGATCCACTCCTGGGAGCTCGTGACCGCGGTGGACGGTCCCGGCACACGGATGACGGTCTTCCTCAACGGATGCCCCCTGCGGTGCCTGTACTGCCATAATCCCGATACCTTCCTCATGAAGGACGGGGAACCTGTGGAGGCGTCGGAGCTTCTCCGCCGCATGCGCCGCTACCGGGGGGTGTTCCGCGCATCCAAGGGCGGGATCACGTTGTCGGGCGGTGAGGTCCTCATGCAGCCGGCCTTCGCGGGCAAGCTCCTGGCCGGGGCCAAGAAGATGGGCATCCACACCTGCATCGACACCTCAGGGTTCCTGGGCGCCAATGCCAGCGATGAGATGCTCGATGACATCGACCTGGTCCTGCTCGACGTCAAGAGCGGTGACGAGGAGACCTACAAGAAGGTGACGGGGCGCTCCCTGGCTCCGACCATCACCTTCGGGGATCGTCTGGCGGCTAAGGGGATCGAGATCTGGGCCAGGTTCGTGCTGGTTCCGGACCTGACGGACGACCCTGAGAACGTCCATAATGTGGCCCGGATCATTGAGCGCTGGGGCTCGGTCAGCCGCGTCGAGGTGCTGCCCTTCCACCAGATGGGTACCGACAAGTGGGACGCGCTGGGACTGACGTACCGGCTTCGTGACACCAGGCCCCCGGAGCCGGAGCTGGTGGAGTCCACTCGCGCCATCTTCCGTTCCTACGGTTTCGAGGTTCACTGAGGCCTGCGCAGGCCACTGGTTTCTCAAGCCGAGCTCCTGGCAAGACGTCCGTCGTGCGCCGTCCACGTCACCGTGGGCGGCGCACTGTGGTAGGCGCCGGGTGGGCGACCTGTCAGCCCAGTGCTGCCGCGAGGGCGGGGGAGGCCTGCTCGATCTGCCACGGTCTGGCTCCCATGGCGGCCAGGCGCTCACTGATCTCCTGAGCGGTGATTCTGCTGGTCCGTCCGGCCTCGATCTCCTCGCCGAGGTCCCAGGCCAGGTGACGTTGGCACCCGGGGGTCAGGAGGAGCTCCTGGGGCACGCGGATTTCCTCAGCGTGCCGCCTGATGGCGCCGCGTACGTCGGTGAGCAGCTCGGCGGCCGCGGCGTGGTGGCGCTGCCACGTGCGCGGGTGGGGGAGTTCGCCGGGCGCCAGTGGCGCGCGGGTGGGGGGAAGTTCGTCGTCGGGCAGCTCCAGGGCGCGTTCGATGGCTCTCCACCAGCGTTCCTGGTTCTGGCGGGCCTGGCGGGAGGAGAACTCCTTGAGGGCGCTCATCTTGCGTCGTGATCGGGGCCGGGCGACGGCGGCGGCGACGAGCGCCTGGTGGGGCAGGACCTTGGAGGGGGTGCGGTCGAGCTCTACGGCCAGCTGCTCGCGCGAGTTCCACAGCTCGCGCAGGATGGCCAGTGAGCGGGGGGAGCGTACGGCGCTTCCTGCTCGTGGGGTCTTGCGCCATGGGTCGACCTTGGCCGGCCTGGCCGGTTTGGTGCGCACGTGCTCGAACTCCTGGGCGGCCCACTGCTCCTTGCCGGCTGCTTCGAGCTCAGTGGCCAGGGCGTTGCGCAGGTCGATGAGCAGCTCGACGTCGAGGGCGGCGTAGGTGAGCCAGGAGGTGGGCAGGGGCCGGGTGGACCAGTCCGCTGCCGCGTGGTCCTTGGCCAGGCGCAGTCCCAGTGTCTCCTCGATGACGGCGCCGAGCCCCACGTGCTGGCGGCCCAGGAGGCGGGCTGCCAGTTCGGTGTCGAACAGGGAGGCGGCCTTCAGGCCGAGCACAGTCAGGCAGGGGATGTCCTGGTCGGCGGCGTGGAGGATCCACTCGGGGCCGTCGAGGGCTGTGGCCAGCTCGGTCAGGGGCCCGGTGGTGACCGGGTCGATGAGAAGGGTGCCGACGCCGTCTCGGCGGAGCTGGATGAGATAGGCGTCCTGTCCGTAGCGGAAGCCGGAGGCCCGTTCGGCGTCGACGGCGACGGGGCCCTGTCCTCCCGCCAGGAGCCGAGCAGCTCGGTTCAGCTGGGTGGGGGTGGCGGTGATCTCGGGGAGCCCGTCCCGGGGGTGGGGGTAGTCGACGATGTTGTGCGGGCTGATGGGGTGGTCCGTCGTCCCGGGGGGGACGGCTGGGCGGGGCACGGCCGAGGACACGGCTGGGCGGGGCACGGCCGAGGGCACGGCTGGGCGGGGCACGCCGGTGCGGCGGGGCGTCACCTTCCGGCTCCGGCGAGAGTGAGGGGGTGGACTGCGGCTGGTTCATGGCCGGAGGCGACCAGCAGCAGCTCGTGCCAGGCGGTGAGGTGGGGACCGAGCTGGGGGGTCGTGGGGGACCATGATGCCCGGATCTCGGCGTGGGCGCAGGAGTCAGTGAGAGTCAGCCCGCCGAAGGTCTCGGACAGGACCCTGGTGACGGTTCCGACCAGCGCGTGGTAGCCGGCGCGGGAGTCCTCCAGGCCGTCGGTGAGCCAGCTCCAGGCGGCGGACTCGAAGACGGGGTCCACGCCGATCTCGTCGTCGATGCGGGCGCGCGCCTGGACCACGATGCGGAAGTCTCCGTTCCAGGCCTCCTGGCCGTCGGGGTCGTGGAGGACGACGAAGCGTCCGGTGGCCAGGGGGGTGGCGCCGACTGTCTCAACGGTTTCGGCGCTCAGGGCGGCGGAGTAGGGGGCCAGGTTCTTGGGGGCGGGCACCTCCTCCATGAGGAGCCCTCGGGGGCGGGGCGCGTCGCGAAGGGACAGGAGCGCTTCCTCGAATCGTACGGGGATGCCACCTGCCTCGTTCTGACGCGGCCTACCGTTGACAGTCACGGATGCCACGCTAGTGCGCTACCGCAGCGGGCACATGAAGCCACGCCGCTGGGAGGGTTGCATTGTGTCAACGAGGTGCCTGCCTTTCTGAACGGATGAGCATCGGTTGCCTCCGGCGTACTGGCATCCGGTCGGTCGGGATGCCGCCTGGTGCGGCTCGTCAGCGTCGGGCGATGAGCGTCTGTCCGGGCGGCAGGCAGGACGGGGCGGAGCCGACGGGGTCCCAGGACAGGAGTACCTCGCTCAGCTTGGGAACGGCCCGTGGCCTCCCGGAGAGGTTGGTGACCACGACGATGTCCTCGTAGGTCACGGTGACAACGTCGTCGGCCTCATCGATTTGCGGCCACGCGGTGCGCTGGGACCAGGCCAGCTCGCGGCGCAGGGCGGTTAGTGCCCGGTACCAGGCCAGCATGCGGGCGTGGTCGGTCTTGTCCAGCTCCGACCAGTCCAGGCGCGAGGTCTCGACGGTCGCGGCGTCCTGGGGGTCGGGGATTTCGTCGGCGTTCCAGCCGAAGCCGGCGAACTCCCGGGCGCGCCCCTGGCTGACGCTGCGGGCCAGGTCCTCTTCCTCGTGGTCGGTGAAGAACTGAAAGGGAGTGCGGGTTCCCCACTCCTCGCCCATGAAGAGCATCGGCGTGTAGGGGGACAGGAGTACCAGGGCGGCAGTGGCGGCTAGGGCGGCATCATCGAGGCCGGCTGAGGGACGGTCCCCGACGGCTCGGTTGCCGATCTGGTCGTGGTTGGAGCCGAAGACGACGAAGCGCCTGGGGTCGGTGTCCTCGGGCACGGGGGCGCCCCAGACCCGGTCTCGGAAGGTGGACCAAGTGCCGTTGTGAAGGAAGGCGCCACCGTAGGCCTTGGTCCATGCCCCGGGCTCGGCGAAGTCGGCGTAGTAGGCCTGCGCCTCGCCGGTGATCCGTACGTGCAGGGCGTGGTGGACGTCGTCGGCCCACTGGGCGGTCATGCCCAGGCTGGGTGTCGCGGCGGGGGGCTCCTGGTCGGTGGGGGTGATGACCCCGACGTCGTTGAGGTCGGCCTCGGCCACCAGGCTCAGGGGACGGTCCAGCTCGTCGGACAGGGCGGCCACGGCGTCTGAGAGCTCGGCCAGGACGTGCGCCTGCGGCGGGTCGGCGGCCCCGGCGTCGTCCTTGATCTCGTGGATGGCGTCCAGGCGCAGGGCGTCGATGTGGAAGTCGCGCAGCCAGCGCAGGGCCGAGTCGATGACGAAGGCACGCACCTGATGACTGCCGTCGTGGTCGTAGTTGATGGCCTCGCCCCAGGGGGTGTGGTGGGCAGGGGTGAAGTAGGGGCCGAAGACGCTGAGGTAGTTGCCCGACGGGCCCAGGTGGTTGTAGACGACGTCGAGGCACACGCCGATGCCGGCGCGGTGGGCGGCGTTGACGAAGCGCATGAGGGCCTCGGGGCCCCCGTAGGCCTCGTGGACGGCCCACAGGCCCACCCCGTCGTAGCCCCATCCTGCTCGGCCGGGGAAGGCGGCCAGCGGCATGAGCTCGACGATGTCGACTCCCAGCTCAGCCAGGTGACCCAGCCGGGAGATGGCGCCGTCCAGGGTGCCCTCGGGGGTGAAAGTGCCCACGTGGAGCTCGTAGATGACCGAGCCGAGCAGGTCCTTGCCCGTCCAGTCCTGGTCGGTCCACTGCCAGGCGCTCGGGTCCACGGTTCGTGAGGGGCCGTGGACGCCGTGAGGCTGGAGGGCGCTGCGGGGGTCGGGGCGGTCGGGGGAGCCGTCGACGCGGAAGGCGTAGTCGGTGCCCGGTTCCAGGTCGAAGGGGGCGGTCCACCAGCCGTCCGGGGCCGGGACCATGTCGACCAGCCGGTCGTCCGTCCGCTCATCGCCGGGCAGGTGCAGCTCGACCCTTTTCGCCGCGGGGGCCCACACGGGCACGCGGGGGCCCACGGGGAGGGCCGGGGAGCGCCAGGTCCGGGGTGCCGCCGGGCTCATCGGGCGGCCTCCTGGGCGGCGTGCTCCGAGTCGGTCTGGGAGTCGGGGGAGACGACCCTGGCCAGGACGACGACGGGATCGTCCCCGACCACCTCGGTCAGAGGCTGGTTGCCTCCCTCCACGGTGCCGCTGCGCAGGACGTGCTCCCAGGTCCCCTCCGGCAGCACGATGCTCTCCTCGCGCCAGCCCCCCAGCTGCTCGAGCCGCCGGGCCAGGCGCCTGACGATGACGACGACGTCGGGGACCTCGTCGAGTAGACGGGCGTAGGCGAAGGCGAAGGAGGTGGTCACTGGGATCGTGCGGTAGCCCGAGCGGGGACCGACGAAGGTGTGGGGGCGGCGGGCACGTAGGCGAGCCAGGCGCGAGGTGAGGAAGAGCTTGTCCTCATCGAGACTGCGCGGTGCGGCTCCGGAGTCGAGGCGCTCCAGGGCGCTGATGAGGCCCGAGGGCCCGGTGTAGTCGACTGCGCGGCGGTTGTCGGGGTCCACCAGTGAGGTACGGGTGGTCTCACTGCCCTGATAGATGTCGCTCACGCCCATCCAGGTCAGGGCCAGAGCCTTGCCTGCGAGGATCGCGGTGCGCACGGACCTGGCTGTCAGGGCCGCGAAGGCCTCGAGCTCGCCGGAGACCTCCTCGCTGGTGAGCAGATGGGTGGCGTAGTCGGTCAGGGCCTGCTCCCGAGCCAGGTCCGGGGCGGTCCAGGTGGTCCAGATCTTCTGCTCCCGGGAGGCCTTGATGAGGTAGGCGCTGAGCCGCTCGGGGGTCATGGGGTCGTCGCTGTCGGGTGCCCAGGTTCCCCACAGGGTCTGCCACAGCAGGTTCTCGCTGCGGCCGTCGAGGTCCGGGGGGCGGACCTGCGCGGTCATGGCGCGCAGCCGGTGGATGAGGTCGCTCCACTCCTCGGCGTAGGAGGCCAGGACGTCCAGGCGGGCGCGCACGTCCTCACCGCGCTTGGTGTCGTGGGTGGTGGAGGTGACCATCGTGTCGGGCCAGATGTTCTGGACCCGGTCGGCCCAGGCGTGGGCCTCGTCGGCACTCAGCGCGAAGCCGGCCGGGTTGCCGCCGACCTCGGTGAGACTGGTCAGGTGGGTCCAGCGATAGAAGGCCGTGTCCTCCACACCCTTGGCGGTGACGGCTCCGCACACCTGCTGGAAACGGATGATGGCCTCGGCTCGCTCGGGGGACTCCGACAGTCCCTCGGAGCCGACCGGCTCACCCAGGAGGATGGCGACTACGAGGTCGAGGGTCTCTCCCTGGTCCGGCTCGAGGCGCTGGCGGGCCCGCTCGGCGTCGGCCTGGAGGACGGCGGCCGTCTCCGGGCCGGGAGGCGTGCCGGGAACGACATAGACCCGGTACTGGTCCGCGGCCACGAGCAGCTCGACGACGCAGGCCCGCAGGTCGCGCAGGGTGTGGTCGCGCAGGCGCACGTCCTGTGAGGTCAGGCAGTCCAGGATGCGGGCCAGGCGGTCGACTTCGGCTGCCAGTGAGCCGGCGATGACCTCGCGCTTGGCCTCCTCGACGATGCTGTCGTAGTCCACGGGTGCGTCCCCGGTGAGCTCATGCATGAGTGCGCCCAGGCGGGCCGCGCCGGCGGGGTCCACCTGGAGCTGGTCGATCCGCCAGGCGGCGTCGTAGCCGGTGGTTCCGGCCACTGGCCAGGAGGTGGGCAGGGACTCATCGGGCGCCAGGATCTTCTCCGCAGCGATCCACGCCCCGCCGGTGGCCTGAGCCAGCTGAGTGAGGTAGCCGCCGGGGTCGGCCAGGCCGTCGGGGTGGTCGACCCGCAGGGCGCTGATGACTCCGTCTCTCATGAGGTCGAGGATGAGGCCGTGGCTTCCGGCGAAGACGTCGGGATCCTCGACGCGGATCGCGGCCAGGGTGCCGACGTCGAAGAACCTCCGGTAGTTGATCTCCTCGTCGCCGACCTTCCAGTAGGCCAGGCGGTAGTGCTGGCGGTCGACGAGGACGTGCATCGGCAGTGACTCGGTACCCTGGGCGACGGGGTAGACGTGGTCGTAGTAGCGCAGCACCCACTGCTCGCCCAGGTTCTCCTGGCCCGGAACCACCATCTGCTCCAGGGTGAGCTCGTCGTCGGCCAGGACGGCGCCGATGCGCTTGCCCAGGACCGGCATGAGGATGGGCTCATCCAGGGAGAGGTCGAACCAGGCGGCGTAGGGGGAGTCCGGTCCCTCGCGCAGCACCGACCACAGGGGCAGGTTGTGCCAGCCGGGGGTGGGCACGGCCATGTGGTTGGGAACGATGTCCACCACGACGCCCATCCCATGGGCATCGGCCTCGGCGGCCAGGGCCTCCAGCTGTTCCCGCCCGCCCATGACGGCCGAGACCCTGCGGTGGTCGACGACGTCGTAGCCGTGGGTGGAGCCCGGCGCGGCGGTGAGGATCGGGGAGAGGTAGAGGTCGGTGACTCCCAGATCGGCCAGGTAGGGGACCAGGGCCTTGGCATCGGGGAAGGTCAGGTCCTCACCGAGCTGGAGACGGTAGGTGGTCACCGGCGTGCGGTGCTCCGGAGCCGGCACGTGCCCCGACCAGGGCGCGTAGGCGGGTGTCTCCGCAGAATCCGCCGACCCGGCCTGATCCACTGCTGCGTCCACTGCGTCGGTCATGTCACTTCCTGAAGCTCGTCTGGTCTGCGTCGGGTGGTGCTGCTGATGGATGATGTGTCTGGTTTCGCGCCGCAGGGCCGCGGAGAGTCCCTACCTCGGGTGCCGCTCCGTGGTGGCGTCGGAGTCGGGGGCGTCGATGAGGAAGAGCATGGAGCGGGCCTCGACCACGACGGTGTCGTCAGCGGCGAGAACCGGGTCGGAGTCCCCGTCCACCGCGGGAGCCGTGTCCAACGCGACCTTCCAGGTAGGGGCGTAGCCCTCGCCGGGGAGGGTGAAGGTGATGTCCTCGTCGGAGGCGTTGATGAGCACGAGGAAGGAGTCGTCCACGATCCTCTGGCCCCGCTCATCGGGCTCGGCGATCGCCTCCCCGTTGAGGAAGACCATCATGGCCCGGGCGTACCAGGTGGTCCAGTCCTGGTCGGTCATGGACTCACCGGCCGGAGTGAGCCACTCGATCTCGCCGAGCTCGCTCTCCCCGCCGTGGCCGGCGTCCCCGGTGAAGAAGCGCCGACGTCGCAGCACCGGGTGATCGCGACGCAGCCACATCATGGTGCTGGTGAACTCCAGCAGGTCTTTGTCCTGCTCACTGAGGTCCCAGTTGACCCAGGAGATCTCGTTGTCCTGGCAGTAGGCGTTGTTGTTGCCCCCCTGGGTGCGCCCCAGCTCATCGCCGTGGCAGATCATGGGCACGCCCTGACTGAACAGGACAGTGGCCAGGAAGTTGCGGGTCTGGCGCTGACGCAGCTCGATGATCGTCGGATCGTCGGTGGGCCCCTCGGCGCCGCAGTTCCAGGACCGGTTGTTGTCGCTGCCGTCGGCGTTGCCCTCGAGGTTGGCCTCATTGTGCTTCTCGTTGTAGGAGACCAGGTCGTGCAACGTGAAGCCGTCATGGGCGGTGACGAAGTTGATGCTGGCCACCGGGGTGCGTCCGGCGTGCTGGTAGAGGTCGGAGGAGCCGGTGATGCGGGAGGCGAACTCGCCCAGGGTGGAGGGCTCCCCGCGCCAGAAGTCGCGCACGGTGTCGCGGTACTTGCCGTTCCACTCGCTCCACAGGGCCGGGAAGCCGCCCACGTTGTAGCCGCCGTCGCCCACGTCCCACGGCTCGGCGATGAGCTTGACCTGGGAGAGCACCGGATCCTGATGGATGATGTCGAAGAAGGCGCTGAGCTTGTCCACCTCGTGGAACTGGCGGGCCAGGGTTGAGGCTAGGTCGAAGCGGAACCCGTCGACGTGCATCTCAGTGACCCAGTAGCGCAGCGAGTCCATGATGAGCTGGAGGACCGCCGGCGAGCGCATGAGCAGTGAGTTGCCGGTGCCGGTGGTGTCGAAGTAGTGGCTGGCCGAGCCGTCGACGAGGCGGTAGTAGGAGCTGTTGTCGATGCCGCGGAAGGACAGGGTGGGGCCCAGGTGGTTGCCCTCGGCCGTGTGGTTGTAGACCACGTCCAGGATGACCTCGATGCCGGCCTCGTGGAAGGCCTTGACCATGGACTTGAACTCCTGGACCTGCTCGCCCTCGGTGCCGTAGGCGGCGTAGGTGTTGTGCGGAGCGAAGAATCCGATCGTGTTGTAGCCCCAGTAGTTCGACAGGCCCTTCTCCTGCAGGTGGGTGTCGTTGACGAACTGGTGAACCGGCATGAGCTCGATGGCCGTGACACCCAGGTTCTTGAGATGGTCGATGACGGCGGGCTGAGCCAGACCGGCGTAGGTGCCCCGCAGGTTCTCGGGAACCATCGGGTGCAGCTGGGTCATGCCCTTGACGTGGGCCTCGTAGATGATCGTCTCGTGGTACTCGTGGCCCGGGGGACGGTCATGGCCCCAGTCGAAGTAGGGGTTGATGACCACCGAGCGCATGGTGTGTCCCGCCGAGTCCTCCTCATTGCGCACCTCCGGGTTGTCGAAGGAGTAGGAGTACAGCGTCTGGGACGGGGTCACCTCGCCGGAGATCGCCTTGGCGTAAGGGTCCAGCAGCAGCTTGGAGGGGTCGCAGCGGTGACCGGAGGCCGGGTCGTAGGGGCCCGCCACCCGGTAACCGTACTTCTGGCCCGGCAAGATCCCGGGCAGGTAGGCGTGCCAGACGTCGCCGTCGACCTCCTTGAGCGTCACCCGCTCCTCATGGCCCTCGTCGTCGAACAGGCACAAATCGACACCGCTGGCGGCCGAGGAGTAGAGGGCGAAGTTCGTCCCCGAGCCGTCGTAGGTTGCCCCGAGTGGATAGGGATAGCCCGGCCAGATCGGGCGCTGGGGGACTTCCTGAGGTTCCTGTGCGGCCTGAGGCGTCGGTGTCGTCGGCGTGGTCATAGGGACTACCCTGCCACGACTGAGGTGAGAAGGCAGGACAGTAGGAGAAAGACATGTCACGTCCGAGCGTCTCCTGGCAAGTCCCCGGGCGCTGCCCGGTGAGCGAGGTGGGTCGGCGCGGCGTGAGACACCTCATGGGACACGGGCTCGGGTGCGTTTTGCCTCCGAGGGATACCTCTGCTAACTTTCTTCCCGCACCCCGCAAGGGTGTCACGCGGATGTGGCTCAGTTGGTAGAGCATCACCTTGCCAAGGTGAGGGTCGCGGGTTCGAGTCCCGTCATCCGCTCGGGCGATTGGCGCAGCGGGAGCGCGCTTCCCTGACACGGAAGAGGTCACTGGTTCGATCCCAGTATCGCCCACCAGAACCGACGGTCGAAACGAGCCCGGAGCCACAGCGGCCCGGGCTCTTGTCATTCTCCGGGGAGGTGGCTGCGCACCGGGTGGCATGTGTCACCGTCAGGCCGCGTTGTCGTCGTCGAGTCGCGGACAATCGCCTGGATTCCTGCTGGATTGCGGGTGTGGGGCGGCAGGGTTAGGGGGTGGCCCCGTGTCCGGATCGTGATGTTCCTGGGGTGGTCGGGAACGGGGCGTCCCGGCGTGCTCTACCATCTGGGGAGGAGTTGGTCCCTGCGGCAAGAAACGGATGGTTATGACGCAACGCTTCAGGCACCTGCTGCCCGTGGTCCTCGGCGGCGATATCGGCGCTTACGCCCTGGCTCGGCAGCTTCACGAGGTCACCGGCACATCGGTGACGGTCGTGGCCTCGGAACCGATCGTCGCGATCTCCGAGTCGGTCTACATCACCGTGGTCCACCAGGAGGCCGGGGCTACGCCGGAGCGGACCATCGCGCTGCTGCGACGGCTGGTCCAGGGCAGAGGGCCCCGCAGTGCCGTGCTCATGGCCAACACCGATGCTGCGGCCGCCATGATCTCCGCTCACCGCAGCGAGTTCGAGCCCACCTACGTCCTGCCCTTCCCGGACATCGACGTGCTCGACGCCGTCAGCGACAAGGCCTCCTTCTCCCGTCTGTGCGCCGAGGTGGGGGTGCTCACGCCCCGGGAGGTCGTCGTCGACCTGGCCGACCCCGAGTGCGAGCCGCCGACCAGCGCCAGCGAGCTCGGCCTGGAGTTCCCGCTCGTAGCCAAGGCGGCCATCGGCGCCGACTACGACCGCATCTCCTTCCCCGGCAAGCGCAAGATCTGGTTCATCGACGACGCCGCTGAGCTGGCCGGCATGTGGAGGAGCCTGAAGGAGGCCGGCTACCGCTCCACCTTCCTGGTTCAGGAGTGCATCCCCGGTGACGACACCGCCATGCGCTCGGTGACCGCCTACATGGATTCCACCGGAGAGCTGCGCCTCATCGGCTCGGCACGCGTCCTGCTGCAGGACCACGCGCCCACCATGATCGGCAACCCGGTGGCCATGATCACCGAGGCCTTCCCCGACCTGTGGGAGGCCACCGGCCGCCTGCTGCGTCACGCCGGCTACCGCGGCTTCGCCAACCTTGACATCAAGGTCGACCCCCGCGACGGGCGGGAGCTCTTCTTCGAGGTCAACCCCCGCATCGGCCGCAACTCCTTCTACCTGACAGCCGCCGGCGCCAACCCCATGGCCGTCATGCTCAAGGATCTGGTCCTGGACCAGCGTGACGAGCCCATCGAGGTCTCCCGGCAGGTCCTTTACTCCCTGGTTCCCGACGGCGTCATCGCACGCTACGTGTCCGATGCGGCGCTGCGCCGCAAGGCCAAGGGCCTGGGGCGGGGCATCGACCCGCTGCGCGACCCGGCCGAGCGCTCGCTGCGCCGCCGCGTGACGATCGAGCTCCAGCGCCTCAACCACTACCGCAAGTTCGCCCGCAACTATCCGCAACGAGTCGACAGGTCCCGCTGAATGCCCGAGAACGAGAACATGCCCGACAGCACCACCCCCGACGCCACGACTGATTCCGCGACTGACGCCACGGTCGAGGCCAGCGCACCGGCCCCCGAGAAGGCTCAGACGGCTCAACTCAAGGAACCCAAGGAGAAGGGGCGCAAGGACGACGGGCCCGAGCAGCCCAGGCAGAAGGTCGACACGACCGACAAGCCCGCCCAGTCCGCCAGGGCCGACAAGGCTGACAAGCCCAAGGCGCCTCGGCTCACGCACCCCGAGCCGGTGCACTCCACCCCGGACCGCTCCGAGACCCTGCGGCGGGTCGATGGGCGTGAGATGCGCCTGGCCGTGGGCAACAGCCCCTTCCCCGTGGAGCAGACCGAGGCCTGGGAGCGCTTCGAGGAGGCCATGGGCCGCCCCCTGTGGGGCCGCTACCTCTATGAGGACGAGGGCAAGCCCGTGGCCGCCATCGCCCTGTACCGCTACGAGATGGGTGGCCAGACCTTCCTGTGGGCCAAGCACGGCCCGGTCTGGCTCAAGGAGCAGTCGCCCGAGCGCGAGGCCCACCTGCGCCGTCTGCTGCGCTCAGTGGTCAAGGAGCGCAGCCGCTCGGTGCGCTTCATCCGTATGCACGCCCGCTACCGCGCTGCCGACCTGCGCGAGCTGCTGTCCACCATCACCTACGACCGCACCTACGTCATCGACCTGGTGCCCAAGACGCCGGAGAAGATGGCGGCGGTCATGCCCAAGGACGGGCGCCGTGCGGTCAAGCGCGCCGAGCGCGTGGCCCGGGAGGCCGGCTGCACCATCAGCGACGAGACCGGCCTGAGCCGCGAGGAGTTCGACGAAGTCTACGAGGTGCTGCGCGAGACCGCTGAGCGCGACGGCTTCAAGCCCCACGACGCCGAGGTCTACTGGACCATGCTGACGTCCCTGGGGGAGGGTAACGCCCGCCTGTTCGTCCTGCGCAAGGACGGCGTGCCCCACGCCTGGGACCTCATCCTCACCTCGGGCAAGGACGCCGTGGCCTACTACGGCGCCTCCTCCAACGAGTCGCGC